>JBDTQZ010000012.1:0-11386 GCA_039931935.1 Burkholderiaceae bacterium
CGGGCAGACGCGGCCCACGATGTCTCACGGTCCGCTCCAACGTGTGGTTAGGCCTCTCATTCCACCTCGCTTGCTCAAGTACGCCTTTCACGCCAAAGCATGACGGCTAGGCCGCCTAAGACAACAAACGCTATTCCGCTCACCCAGACCGGGACGGTGAATCCATTGACTGAAACCTCCCACCCCAGAATGAAGCGGAGCAACTGCAGAATTGCAATCATTGAAAAGACCACACTCGATATCGCGGTAAATGGCTTCATGTCGGTTCTCCGTTGTGCACCCAGATCGCGATCTCCATGAGAGGCCTAACGTGTTTTCGACCGCAAGGATTCTGCTCCTAAATCCTGCCGCTGCGGAATAACACGGACGGCCGTTCGTCGCCGGACCGCACTGCGCCTTGCTTTCGGCGCCTATACTGTATAAAAATACAGTACTAACAAACCTTTTGAAAATCGTGGACCTTCGGCTACCCCTTCGCTCGTCTCGCCTGCTCGACCAGGTGCGTGAACGGATTCGCTATTGCCATTACAGCTTGCGAACTGAGCAGACCTACGTTTACTCGATCCGCTTCTTCATCCGCTTCTCCGGTGTGCGGCATCCGCGGGTTATGGGCGTACAGGAAGTCGAAGCTTTTTTGACGCACCTCGCCAGCGACCGCAAGGTTTCGCCGGCTACACATCGGCAGGCGCTTTCAGCACTTCTTTTTCTTTACCGCCAGGTGCTGGACATCCAGTTGCCCTGGATGCAGGAGATCGGGAGGCCGCAAGCGCGCCAGCGGCTGCCGGTCGTTTTATCGCGTGAAGAGGTCGCGCGTTTGTTGCCACAGGTCGAATCGACTTACAACCTGATTGCACGGCTGCTGTATGGCAGCGGGTTGAGGTTGATGGAGTGCCTTCGGCTGCGCATCAAGGACCTCGACTTCGATCGGCGCGTGATCATGGTGCGCGATGGCAAAGGTGGCAAGGATCGTGTGGTGATGCTGCCAGCTGCGCTGCACGAGATGCTGCGCGCGCAACTGGCTGCGGCCCGTGCTGTGTGGGCGGAGGATCGCACGGCGAAGTGTCTGGGAGTTCAGCTTCCGTACGCGCTGGAGCGGAAGTTTCCGCGCGCGGGCGAGTCATGGTCGTGGTTCTGGCTGTGGCCGGCAAGCGCGCTGTCGGTTGATCCGCGTTCGGGCGCTGAGCGGCGTCATCATATGTATGAAGACGGTGTTGGCCGAGCTTTGGGGCGCGCTGTCGTACGCGCAGGTATTGCGAAGAAGGTAACGGCGCATACGCTGCGCCATTCGTTCGCTACGCATCTTCTCGAATCGGGTGTCGATATCCGGCGCGTGCAGGAGCTGCTCGGCCATGCAGATGTATCGACCACGATGATCTATACGCATGTGCTGAAAGGCGCAGCGGCTGGTGTGCCTTCTCCGTTGGATTCGCTCGGACCATCGATCGGTCCGCCGCATTGTTCGGAGCCATGCTCCGAACAGATGAACGATCCGTTATGCATGCCCTGGACACATCGCTGGGCTACAGCGGCACCGGTAGCGGTTTACCGCTGATGCACGGCTCCGCATGCTGCATTCTTCCAAAAGTTTTCTGTCTGCATTGGGCGCACGGGTATGGCGCGCCAACTCCGACGCGGGTGACTCCAACGTTCGCGCGGTGCCGACGCGCTTTGGTGCGCTGGACAGACTGCTGCCCAATGGGGGCTGGCCGCAGCGCACGTTGATCGAGTTGCTGGCGCCGTGCGGCGTAGGAGAAATGCGTTTGCTGATGCCGGTGCTGGCACTGCTGATGCGTGCACACCAGATGGTGGTGTGGGTCGAACCGCCGCACATTCCTTATCCGCGTGGGCTGATTGGGCACGGCGCGATGCTCGAACAATTGCTGGTGGTGCGCGCGCGAGACCGTGCGCAGCGGCTGTGGGCGATCGAGCAGGCGCTTAAAAGCGGCGCCGCAGCAGCGGTCGTCGCGTGGTTGCCTGAAGACAGCACGCACCTGACGCCGTTTCAAACGCTGCGCCGCTTGCAGTTGGCTGCGCAAGCGATGAAGCGCGATCCGGGTCTGGTGTTTTTGCTGCGCTCGTCGGCAGCGCGTAACGCTGCATCACCGGCGCCGCTGCGTATCGAGCTCGCTGCCTGCGAACGCGGAGTGGCGCTCGATATTTTCAAGCGGCGCGGCATGCCGGTGCATGCGACGGTTCAGCTCGCGCTGCTGGGCCCGGCAGCGCGTCGCTTCGAAGCGCTGCTCGAGGAAGACCACGCTACAGAGACTGCGATCGATGTTGTGGATAGCCGTTTGTCTGCCTGAGCTGCCGCTCGAAGTGGTGGTAGTCGACGCAATGCCGCTGGCGGTGTGCGACTCCTCGCATGTGCTGCTGGCCAACCGCCGCGCACGTGAGGTTGGAGTGCAGGCGCAGATGAGGCGTGCGACCGCGCTGGCGATCTGTCCGCATCTGCACATCAAGCTGCGCACCCATGCACAGGAAAACGATGCGCTGCAAGCGGTCGCCGCATGGGCGCAGCGCTTTACGCCGAACGTCGCGCTGGTGCCGCCGTGCGAGGAAACCGATGCCGAGCTTTCATCGGGACTGTTGCTCGAAATTTCCGGCAGCGTGAAGCTCTTCGATGGCCATGCGCGGATCATCAGGAACCTGCGCGCGGGTCTGGCGCAGCAGGGATATGCAGCACAGATCGCGCTGGCGCCGGTGCCGCAGGCGGCATGGATGCTGGCGCGCACGGCACGTCACGGTGAAGTGCTGCAGGTCAATGAAATGAGTGAGCTGCCGGCGGCACTGGCCGATCTGCCGGCGTGGCTGCTCGGGCCGAGCCGGCCGCATTGGGATGCGCTGCGTGGCATCGGCGTCACCCGTATTGCAGATCTGCGGCAGCTTCCACGCAGCGGGATCGCGCGGCGCTTTTCTGCGCGTTTGCTTGACGAACTGGATCGCGCGTTGGGCCGCAAGCCCGATCCGCGTGTGTGGTTCGTCGCGCCACCGGTATTCGAAGCCAAGCTCGAGCTGCTGGCGCGAGTCGATCATGCAGAAGCGCTGCTGTTCGCGGCGCGCCGGATGATCGTGCAGATGACCGGCTGGCTGGCGGCGCGCCATGCGGCGACCCGCACCATCGAATTCACGCTGGTGCACGAAGACCGCGATCCGTCGCCGCTGACGGTACATCTGGCCGACGCATCGCATGACGAAGAACGGATTACGACGCTGTTGCGTGAGCTGCTCGGCCGCACTCAACTAGCCGCGCCGGTCTACGAGTTGCACCTGCGCTGCGGTGAGATCGTGCCATCGCAGCTTTCGCATGGAGAATTGTTTGCCACCGCGCGCGGCGAGCAGGAAGGCCTGCTGCGCCTGATCGAGCGATTACAGGCGCGCCTCGGACCCGAAGCTGTGGTACAGCTCGAGCCGCGCGACGATCACCGCCCCGAGCATGCGTTTCGCGAAGTGCCAGTGGAGCGCGCGAGTGCATCGCGTTCATCCGACGTGAGTTGCACCGCACCGCGCCCACTCTGGCTGCTGCCCGCGCCGATACCGCTGGCCGAACATCAGCATCGTCCGGTCTACGGCACGCCGCTGACGCTGCTCAGCGGGCCCGAGCGGATCGAAAGCGGGTGGTGGGATGGCCAATGGGCGGAACGCGATTACTTCATCGCGCGTGACGAGCAGCATGCGTTGCTGTGGATTTTTCGGCCGCGCGCGCCTGATCCTTCGAGCCGCGACCGCTGGTATCTGCACGGAAAGTTCGGATGAGCGGGAACGAGCTTCCTGGCTATGCCGAGCTGCACTGCGTAACAAATTTCAGTTTTCTGCGCGGCGCTTCGCACGGAGAAGAACTGGTCGAGCGCGCCGCAGCACTCGGCTACGCGGCGCTGGCGATCACCGATGAGTGCTCGGTCGCGGGCGTCGTGCGTGCGCACGTCGAAGCCAGGGAGCGCGGTCTGCATCTGATCGTTGGCAGCGAGGTCAAGCTCGTGACGGCCGCAGGCGAGCCGTATGCAAAGCTGGTACTGCTGGCGACAGACCGCGCTGCTTACGGCAATCTGTCGGAGTTCATCACGCTCGCGCGCACGCGCGCCGACAAGGGCAGCTACCTCGCGTATGCATCGGATCTTGAAGGCAAGGCGGCGGGGCATCCGCACCTGCAACATCTGCCGGGCTGTCTGGCGCTGCTGATTCCAGCGGTCGATGCTTCATTCGAACAGTTGTTCGGCCAGGCGATGTGGCTGAAGACCTGGTTTGCCGGGCGCGCGTGGATCGCGGTGGAAAACCTGCTGCGCGCGACCGACGGCCCGCTGATCGAGCGCATCGAGCGCGTCGGCAACATTACCGGCGTGCCGCTGGTGGCTGCCGGTGACGTGCATATGCATCTGCGC
Source organism: Burkholderiaceae bacterium (assembly GCA_039931935.1). Taxonomy (GTDB): domain Bacteria; phylum Pseudomonadota; class Gammaproteobacteria; order Burkholderiales; family Burkholderiaceae_F; genus JACCZX01. The sequence continues at coordinate 4,377 of JBDTQZ010000012.1, forward strand.
TCGCGCAAGCCAGTGCTCGATGTGGCCGTTGCGATCAGGCTCGGAAAATCGGTGGCCGAATGCGGCTTCGCGCTGGCATCGAACGCCGAGCAGTATCTGCGACCGCGCGTGCGGCTGGCGCAGCTGTACGCGCCCGAGTGGCTCGATGAGACGCTGAAGATTGCTGCACGCTGTCAGTTTTCGCTGAATGAATTGCGCTACGAGTATCCGGACGAGATCGTGCCAGCGGGCGCGACTGCGAGCAGCCATCTCCGCGCGTTGACCGAGGCCGGTGTCGCATACAGATTTCCCGCAGGCATACCGCCCGCAGTGCGCGCGCAGATCGAAAAGGAGCTCGCGCTGATTGCCGAGCTGAAATACGAAGCGTTCTTTCTGACGATCGAGGATGTGGTGCGCTTTGCGCGTTCGCAAGGCATTTTGTGCCAGGGCCGCGGCTCGGCGGCCAACTCGGTGGTTTGTTATTGCCTGCGAATTACCGAGGTCGATCCGCGCCGCTGCAACGTTCTGTTCGAGCGCTTCATCAGCCGCGAGCGCAACGAGCCGCCGGATATCGATGTCGATTTCGAGCATCAACGGCGCGAAGAAGTCATCCAATATATCTACACCAAGTACGGACGCGACCGCGCGGCACTGGCCGCCACTGTCATCTGTTATCGCTCGCGCAGCGTGCTGCGTGATGTCGGCAAGGCGCTCGGATTCGATCCGCAGCGCATCGACCAGGTGGCAAAGAACCACCAGTGGTGGGATAGCGGCCAGCGCCACGCGAAGGGAATGATCGAAGCCGGGTTCGATCCCGCCAGCTTTGCGATCCGTCAGTGGCTCGCAATCGCCAGCGAGCTGCGCGGCTTCCCGCGGCACCTGTCGCAGCATGTCGGCGGCTTCGTGATCGCGCGCGACAAACTGTCACGCCTGGTGCCGATCGAAAACGCCGCGATGGAAAACCGCTGCGTGATTCAATGGGACAAGGACGATCTCGAATCGCTCGGCCTGCTGAAGGTCGACGTGCTGGCGCTCGGCATGCTATCGGCCACGCGCCGCGCGCTCGAATTCATTGCGCAGAAGCTTGGCCGGCCGTTTGCGATGGGCGATATCGCCGATGACGACACGCCCACCTACGACATGATCTGCGCGGCCGACACGATCGGTACGTTCCAGATCGAATCGCGTGCGCAGATGACGATGCTGCCGCGCCTTAAACCGCGCTGCTATTACGACCTGGTGGTCGAAGTCGCAATCGTGCGGCCGGGTCCGATTCAGGGCGGCATGGTGCATCCGTATCTGCGCCGGCGTGACGGCAGGGAAGCGGTCGAGTACCCCAGCAAGGAGATCGAATCGGTACTCGAACGAACGCTCGGCGTTCCGATCTTCCAGGAGCAGGTGATGCAGCTGGCGATGGTCGCCGCCGATTACACGCCGGGCGAAGCCGACCAACTGCGCCGCTCGATGGCGGCGTGGAAACGCAAAGGCGGGCTCGAACCGCACAGAGCACGACTGATTTCGCGCATGACGGCCAAGGGATATGCACTCGAATATGCCGAGCGCATCTTCAAGCAGATCGAAGGATTCGGCGAATACGGATTTCCCGAGAGCCACGCAGCGAGCTTTGCATTGCTGGCGTATGTGTCGTGCTGGATCAAGCGGCATCATCCCGATGCATTCCTGGCCGGGCTGCTGAACAGTCAGCCGATGGGGTTTTATGCGCCCGCGCAACTGGTGCAGGACGCGCGCCGGCACGAAGTCGAAGTGCGTGCGGTCGATGTGACGATCAGTCAGGTCGAATCGACGCTCGAGCCGCCTGCAAATGGAGCGGAAACGAAAGCGGTGCGGCTTGGATTGAATCGCATCGGTGGGCTCAAGGAAACTTCGATCGAGCGCATTGTCGCGGCCCGCAGCGAACGCGATTTCGACAATGTCGAAGATCTGGCGATGCGGGCGCAGTTGAATTCACTCGAGCTCGAAACGCTCGCCGCCAGTGGAGCGCTGGCCACGCTTGCCGGCCATCGGCATCAGGCCGGCTGGGAAGCGCTCGGAGTCGAGACGCGACGTACTGAAATGCTGAAACCGGCCCGCTTTCCGGAGCCAAGGATCGAGCTGGCGCCACCGACCGAAGGGGCGGACATCGTCGCCGATTTCGAGCGGCTCGGCCTGACGCTCGGCCGTCATCCGCTGGCGCTGCTGCGGCCGCGGCTGGCAAAAATGAAAATGAGAACTTCGATCGAGCTGCAAACGACTCCGAGCGGGCGCATCGCACGTGCGTGCGGCATCGTCACGCACCGGCAGCGCCCACAGACCGCCAAGGGCTCGGTGTTCGTGACGATCGAAGACGAGACCGGCCCGGTCAATATCATTTTCTGGAACGACATCTTCGAGCGCGAACGCAAGGTCGTCGTCGGCTCGATGCTGCTTGGCGTGCAGGGCGTTTGGCAATCCGAAGCCGGCGTGATGCATCTGCTGGCAAGGCGCGCCACCGATTATTCGAGCTTGCTGGGCCGGCTTGCGACTTCGTCACGCGACTTCCACTGAATACAATCGCAAAGATCAGGGCTGTGTGCAGATTCAACGCGATGGCGAATCCGCCCGGTCTGCTCAGAACAGCAACTCGGGCAGCCAGATTGAAACTGCCGGCACGTAGGTGATGATCAGCAGGAACAGCAGCAGCACCATCGTCCACGGCAACGCCGCGCGCACGACCTGCATGATCGACATGTCGGTGATGCCGGCGGTGACGAACAGATTGAGCCCGATCGGCGGGGTGATCATGCCGATCTCCAGGTTCACGACCATGATGATGCCCAGATGCACCGGGTCGATTCCGAGCTGAGTAGCGATCGGGAACAGGATCGGCGCCAGGATCAGGATGATGCCGGTCGGTTCCATGAACATACCGGCCACCAGCAGCAGGATGTTGACCACCACCAGAAACTGCCATGGGGACATGCCCAGGCCGATGATCGTTTCGGCAATCGCCTGCGGGATGCGCTCGGTCGTCAGCACGTGCGCGAACAGCAGCGCGTTGGCGACGATGAACATCAGCATCACCGTGACCTTGCCTGCCTCCAGCAGCACATGCGGGACTCGCGTGATGCCGACGTCGCGATAGACGAACACGGCGATGATGAACGCATAGACCGCTGCGACCGCAGCCGCTTCGGTCGGGGTGAACACGCCGCCGTAAATGCCGCCGAGGATAATCACGATCAGCAGCAGCCCCCATAGCGAGTCGCGACCCGATGTCAGGACGTCTCCGATTGACGCGCGCGGCTGCCGCGGCAGGTTCAGGCTCCGGGCGCGCACGTAGATCGCCACCATCAGCATCAGGCCAAGCAGAATCCCTGGAATCACGCCCGCCATGAACAGTTTGCCGACCGAAGTCTCGGTGGCGGCCCCATAGACCACCATCACGATCGACGGCGGAATCAGAATTCCAAGCGTGCCGGCATTGCAAATGACACCCGCAGCAAACGGTTTCGGGTAGCCCACTTTGACCATGCCGGCGATCACGATCGAACCGACCGCCACCACGGTGGCCGGCGAAGAGCCGGATACCGCCGCAAACAGCATGCAGGCCAGTACCGAGGCCATCGCGAGGCCGCCGCGCAGATGCCCAATGCAGGCATTGGCAAATCGGATCATCCGCTTGGCCACGCCGCCGGTGGTCATGAACGCTCCGCTAAGTATGAAAAACGGAATCGCCAGCAGCGTGTAGTGCTCGGAGGTCTCAAACAACTTCAATGACAGCGAAGCAAGCGAGTCCTGCGCGAACAACAGAATCGTCAGCAGCGACGAAAGACCGAGCGCCACTGCGACCGGCATGCCGAGCAGCATGAAGACAAACAGCAGGATGAAAAGCGCCGCGGTCGTCACTCGCGTATCTCGCCGAACCGCTGCTCGCCCTTCAGCTTTAGTGCTTCCTTGGCCTCGTCACCTAATAGGTGCGCCTCCTTGCCGCTGATCAGCCGCCACAGCACCTGCGCAAAGCGCAGCGCCAGCAACGCAAAGCCGAGTGGAAGGACCGCGCGCGGAATCCACTGCTGCACCGGCAAGTCCTGCATCAGGATGCCGACCTCGTACATCTTGCTCACATACAGAAACCCGCCGACGGTGACGATCAGCGCATATGCGACGCACAGCAGCGTCGTGATCGAACCGACGACCCGCGCGGCGGTGGCGCCGAGCGATCTGACCACCGCGTCGATGCCGATGTGAGCGCCGACTCGCACGCCGTAGGACATTCCGAGAAAAATCAGCCACGCAAACATGACTCCTGTCAGCTCAAGGGCCCAGACGAAGCTGTAATTGAAGGCGTAGCGCGCCACCACCTGCATGAAGGTGACCAGCGTCATCGCCGCCAGCAAAAAGGCGATCAGCCCTTCCTCGAGATGTTCGAGCCAGCGCACGGTAAGTCAAAGCGCGTGCATTGCGCGCCCTTTTTGGTTACTTGTTGGACTTCGAAGCGCCGTTGATCAGATCAGGTCCGATGTCGCCCTCGAACTTCTTCCATACCGGCTCCATCGCCTTGCGCCAGGCAGCGACATCTTCCTTCGAGAGTGTTTGTATCTTGGCCTTGCCGGCGTCGGCGATTTTCTTGCGGTCAGCCTCGTTGATGTCCGCTGCGAGCTTGTTGGCGTACACGGTGGCCTCGGTCATCGCTTCAGACAGCCCTTTCCGGACGTCGGCCGGCAGGCCGTCCCACCACTTTGCATTGGTCACGACCATGTAGTCGATGACGCCGTGGTTGGTCACTGCGATCGTCTTCTGGACCTCATGAAACTTCTGCGAGTAGATGTTCGACCAGGTGTTTTCCTGGCCGTCTACCACGCCGGTTTGCAACGCCTGGTAGACCTCGGAAAAGGCCATTTTCTGCGGATTGGCGCCCAACGCGCGAAACTGGGCTTCCAGTACGTCGGAGGCTTGGATGCGGAACTTCAGCCCTTTAACGTCTTCCGGCCGCTTCAGCGGATCCTTGTCGGACGACAGCTGCTTCATCCCGTTGTGCCAGTAAGCGAGTCCGACCAGGCCGCGATTCTTCATCGAAGTCAGCAGGCTCTGGCCGGCGGGGCTGGACTGGAAGCGGTCGACCGCCTCGATGTCGTCGAACAGAAACGGCAGATCGAACACCTGGATCTTCTTCGTATAGCGATCGAATTTCGACAGCGACGGCGCGATGAACTGGACGTCGCCGAGCAGCACCGCTTCGAGCTCCTTCGCGTCGCCGAACAGCTGCGAGCTCGGGAATACCTGCACCTGGACCTTGCCGGGCAGCTTCTTCTCGGCCAGCTCCTTGAACTTCAATGCGCCTTGCCCCTTCGGCGTGTTCTCGGCCACCACGTGGCTGAACTTGACGACCATCTGCGCCTGAGCGCCTGCGGATAGTGCGAACGCAAACGCGCTGGCCAGGACTGTTGCTAACGGCTTCATGGTGTGTCTCCTTTGTGCTTATTTTTCAGCGATGCCGCACTCTAATGGCATCCAAGGACAACACGCAATCCACGTTTGCCTCAGCCGGTGCCTGGGGGTACGTCCTGCGCCCGGTGCGATCGATCCAGCTCCGCAGCCTGACGCAACAGTGCCTGTGCGCGCAGCAGCACCGGGCGGTCGATCATTTTCCCGTCGAGCGCGACCGCAGCGCCCGCGGCCCGCTCAGCTGCGTCGACGACGCGGTGTGCCCACGCAACCTCGTCCGCGGTGGGACTGAAGACCTCATTGACCGGCGCGATTTGGCGCGGGTGAATGAGAAGCTTGGCGCCGAACCCAAGTCGGCGCGCGCGGTGTGCATCGGCGCGTAGCGCAGCCGGATCGTCAAGCGCAGCCGACACGCCGTCGACTGGCGGTGCCAGTTGTGCCAGCCGCGACGCCAGCACCAACTGTGACCGGTGCATCAGCAGCTCATCATCGTCGCCGTTGATGCCCAGATCGAGCTGCAGATCGATCGATCCGAACACGAGCCGCTGCACGCGAGCCGCCGCGGCGACTTCGCGCACGCGATCGATGCCGAGCGCAGTTTCGACCAGCGGCAGCAGCGCTGCCTGCGGTGCAGCGGCGCGCACCCGTTCAAGGTCGCCCGCGCTCTCGACTTTTGGCACCATCACCGCGCTGACGCCGGGGCGCGCCATCAGGGCGAGGTCGTCGTCAAACCACTCGGTATGGACGCCGTTGATGCGCACGACCACCGGCGCGTGGCCGGCGTCGAGCCACTCGACCAACGCTGCGCGCGCCGCTATTTTCGCGTGCGGTGCGACCGCATCTTCGAGGTCGATGATCACTGCATCGGCACCGCTCGCCTGCGCTTTCGCGAAGCGCTCAGGCCGGTCGGCTGGAACGAACAGATACGAGCGTGCGAGCATCAGTGTCAGTCCAGCAAAAAACCGACGCGCTGCGTCGAAGCGAGCGAGCGAATGCGTTCGATCGCGCGCTGCATCTGCTCGGAGGTTGCGCCGCCGCGGTATGCGGCAAGGCGCAGCGCCTTGTGTTCGAGCTCGGTCCGCGTGAGTGGATTGCCGGGGTCACCCTTCGGTTCATCGACGCGCGCGTGCAGCGTGCGGCCGTCGCGCGTCTTCACCTCGACCTTGCCGATCCAGCGCACCGGGTACGCGGCGTCGACGTCGGGGTCGAGCTGCATCGTGATTCGCCTGCACACGGCCGTGACCGCTGGATCGCGCCAGTGCTGGTCGAACTCGGCAAGCCCCGCCCGGCCGTGCACCGCAATCATGCCGAGCACGGTGCCCATCGAGAACTTCGACTGGTGAACCGTCTGCGGATCCACCACCGGCCCCAGCACGTCGATCGCGCTTTGATGCACCAGCGCGGTCACCACGGTGAGGTCGTCGGCTGTCAGGCTATGCGTTCGCATCAATTGCTGCAGGGCATCGGCGGCGGGGTGCGTGTGGCGGCACGACGCATGGAACTTGAACGACGTTTCGGCGAGCGCCCAGCGCGTGCCGAGGCGGTCGGCAAGACGCGACGCGTCGGCGTCGCTCGACATGCCAGCGGCCATGCCCTGCGCGCCGTCG
>JBDTQZ010000013.1:0-10917 GCA_039931935.1 Burkholderiaceae bacterium
TGCTGCTGCTCGATGAACCGCTGAGCGCGCTCGATGCCAAGCTGCGCGACAGCCTCCGTCTTGAGATCGACCGCCTGCTGCGCAGTCTGAACATTACGACCGTCTATGTCACGCACGACCAGGCTGAAGCGATGGCACTGGGTGATCGCATTGCGGTGATGGAGCATGGCCGCATTGCGCAGATCGGGTCGCCGCAGGATATTTACTGCGCACCGGCGAGCAGCTTCGTTGCCGACTTCATCGGCACGATGAACCGTGTTACCGGCGAAGCGGGAGGCAATGCTCTGCGCTTTACCGGTGGCATCGTTCCGTTGGGTCCGGATTCCGCGGGCGCGACCGAAGTGATGTTCCGGCCCGAGGACGTGCAACTGGTATCGCACGCTGCGGCGAATTTCAGCGGCACAGTCGTCAGTAGTTTTTTTCTCGGTGACCATACGAGACTGGTGATCGACGTCGGCAATGGCCAGTGGGTGACGGTGCGCGCGCAACAGCGCACCCGGTTTGTCAGCGGTGAATCGGTGCATTGCGCGATTGAACCCGGCTCGGTGCTGGCAGTAAAGTCCTAGCGATGATCCTGTGCCAGATTAGCGATCTGCATATCAAGCCCGAGCGCAAGCTCGCCTACGGGGTTGTTGATACAGCAACGATGCTGGAGCGCTGCGTTGCGCAGATCGCCCGTCTGCCGCAGCGACCGGATGCCGTCATAGCAACCGGCGATCTGGTCGATGGTGGCACGCCGGCCGAGTACTCATTGCTGCGTGAATTGCTGGCGCCGCTGACGATGCCGCTGTATCTGATGCCAGGTAATCACGACGAGCGACGTGCGATGCGGCAGGTATTTGATGATCATCTCTATTTGCAGTCGACATCTGCGTTCATTCAGTACGTGATCAATGACTTTCCACTGCGCGTCATTGCACTCGATACAGTGATTCCGGGGCAGGGCGGAGGCACGCTGTGTGACGAGCGATTGGCGTGGCTCGAGCGTGCCCTGGCCGAGTCCGGTAAGCCGACGGTAATCGCATTACATCATCCACCGTTCGTTACTGGCATCGGTCATATGGACCGCGTAGCGCTCGATTCATCGATCAAGCTTGAGCAAATCGTTGTGCGGAATCCGCAGGTCGAGCGCGTCATCGCCGGTCATCTGCATCGGCCGATCACGGTGCGTTTCGGCGGCACCGTTGCCAGCACGTGCCCGAGCCCCGCGCATCAAGTGGCGCTCGATATCTCACACAACGCTGCCGACCATTTCATCATGGAGCCGCCGGCGTTTCAGCTGCATTGGTGGAACGGCCAACGGTTGGTCACGCATACCGAGTACATCGGTGACTTTGGTCCTTCGTATCCGTTCCGCGAAAGCGGAAAGCTGATCGACTGACAGTTGTTTGATGAGACGCAGCGAGCTTGACCACATCGTCATCGGGAGCGCGACTCTCGATGACGGCATCGATTGGGTCGAACAACAGTTGGGTGCGCGTCCTGCACCCGGCGGTCAACATGTTGCGATGGGGACGCACAACGCGCTGCTGAAGCTCGGCGCCCGGTCGTACCTCGAAGTCATCGCGATCGACCCGGATGGCATCGCACCTGCGCGGCCGCGCTGGTTCGCGCTCGACGAGCCCGAGACGCAGGCGCAGCTTGCAGCGGGCCCGCGGGTCATCACGTGGGCGGTGCGGAGCGAGTCTTTGGCCAACGCGTGCGCCCGCGTGCCGGACCTGGGTGAAATCCTGCCGATGAGTCGCGGCGACTTTCACTGGAAGATCGCGGTGCCGGAAAGCGGCTCGTTGGCGTGGGGTGGCGTGCTGCCGACTGCGATTCAGTGGATGCCGGCCGATGACGGCTCGGTCCACCATCCCTGTGACGTGCTCGAAGACAGCGGCTGTGAGCTGGTGCGGCTGCAGCTGTCGCATCCCGCCGCGGTGCTCGGCACCAGCGGCATCATGGGGATGTTTCGCGAACTGAAGATCACGGGGCCGGTCGACCTTGCGCCTGGACCCAAGGTACTGGCCGCGACGATCCGTACGCCGGCAGGCGAAGTCGTGTTGAGTTAGCTCAGTGAACCGGCCGAATACACTCCCGCTCGTCTGCGCCTCGACCCGCCATGCGTCGTTGCAAATGCTCGCGATACTGCCGGTATCGCTCCGCTTTGCGCCTAGCCTGTCGACTCGCTGCGCAGCCGCTCAGGTGCGATTGGACCGCTCCACTGAGTTAGTAGCCTGTAACAGCCAAATGCCTAGACCGCCTGCCGCGCCATCGACGCGCATGGCGGCGTTGCAAATGCTCGCAATACCTGCGGGTATTGCTGTGCCTTGCGCCTTGCCCTGCACGCCGAGTGACGCGTCCTTCGGTCTGGATTCGGCTGTTACAGGCCACTAGTGACCGATCAGCTTTAACACCGGCACGACGGCGCCGGTCTCGATGCCGCGATAGTTGCGAATCGGTGGGCAGTCGTAAACGGCCAGTGGAGTGCCGCTCGGATCTTCGAGCAGATCGAGCTGCTCGAGAACTTCCACCGTCGCTGCATGCACCGCGCGCGTGTTGCCGTCGGCGATCCTGATCGCGATGCCGAGCCCCTGTGAGCGCACGCCAATCGTCTGCATGCCGTCGGCGCCGGCCTTGCTGATCCAGTCGCCGCGGCCGCTCTGCGCGATCGCGAGATCCGCGCGGCGCGTACCGGACACGAGGTCCGGGTGATGGCTCATCGCGAACGTCACCGCTTGCATCTCGGTCGACTCTTCAGCGGCGATTCGCGCATAAAGCTCCGCCAACCGCTTCAGCGGCATCGCAAAGTTCGGTGCACTGCAGCCGTCAATGCCTTGCGCAATCGTGTCACCGTGCGCAAAGCGCGCCGCGGTCGTACGAATTCTCTGCTGCAATGGATGACCGCTGTCCAGATAGTTCTCGGTCTGCAATCCGTGCATCCTGCAATACGCGAGAAAGCCCGCGTGCTTGCCCGAGCAATTGTGGTGCAGCGAGCTCCACGTGACGCCCACTGGCGCCCGGGTGTCCGTCGCTGCGAAATAGCTCGGCGTATGGCAACCGCATTGCAGCGCCTTTTCATCGAGCCCGACGCGTGCGAGGATGCGCTGCACGATCGACACGTGCATCGCTTCGCCGCTATGGCTCGCGCACATCAGTGCGAGCTCGTGCGAGCCGAAGCCGTAGTGAGCGAGCCCACCGTCTTCGATGAACGGCAGCGCCTGCAATGGCTTTAGCGCACTGCGCGTGAAGTTAAGCGAATCAGGATCGCCGGCCGACGCGACCAGCTTGCCATGGGCATCGACCACTGCGACCGAGCCGTAGTGCACGCACTCGGTGGTGCCGCCACGCGTGGTTTCGACCAAGGGCACGTGGCGCGGGATCATCGCCCGAACCTTACCGTGCGCACAGCTAAACAGCAACGCCGCGGCGGCGCGCCCTTTACAGCCCCGTGCGGACGAAACGCTAGGCGGGCTGCGGCGCAGCTCCGCCCGACTTCAACCGGGCGGCGATCTCTTTCCGATAGCGGTTCAAGTCTTGCACCGACGTGAAGGTGCGCTCGAACAGCAGCGACAGGTTGTGCAGGATGCGATCGACCACCTTGGTTTCCCACTCCTTGTCGAACTTGATCTGCTTGTCGAGCCAGTGCTCGAGCCAGTTCGGATCGGGCAGGCGCGATTGAATCGTGTCGCGCGGGAAAAGCGACTGGTTCACGTGCAAGTTCGTCGGGTGCAGCGCCTTGTCGGTGCGCTTGGCGGACGCCATCAGCACGCCAATTTTGGCGAAGGCGGCGCGCGCGGTGTCGCCCAACTCTGACAGTGACTTCTTCATGTAGCGCAGGTACGCGCCGCCGTGACGCGCCTCATCTTGCGAGAGCAGCCGGTAAATCGCTTTGATCACCGGCTCGGTGTGCCACTCTGACGCGCGCCGGTACCAGTGATTGAGCCTGACTTCGCCGCAAAAATGCATCATCAGGGTTTCGAGCCGCGGCGCCGGATCGAACTCAAAGCGCACTGCGTGCAACTCGTCTTCACTCGGCACCAGGTCGGGCCGGAAGCGCCGCAGGTATTCCATCAGCACCAGTGCGTGTTTCTGCTCCTCAAAAAACCACACCGACATGAACGCGGAGAAATCCGAATCGCCGCGGTTGTCGCGCAAAAACATCTCGGTGGCCGGCAGTGCCGACCACTCCGTGATCGCGTTCATCTTGATCGTCTGCGCCTGCTCTTGGGAGAGCTTGGTGGCGTCGAACTCATTCCATGGAACATCCGTTTCCAGGTTCCAGCGGACCGATTCGAGCGATCTGAATATATCGGGGTACAACAAAGGTGTCATCGACTCTCCCTGCCTACTTCGCGGTCTGACGCTTTAGCCATCGCATCAAGGCCCCAGCACCGGCAGCTTCTCGTACAGCTCTTCGGCGGCATCCCAGTAATCGCGGTGATACACCACTCGCCCGTCGGCCGCAAACCGTATATGACTGGCCCCGTGGATGACCTGTTCGTCCTCGCGCCAGCGCTTCATCTTGAATCCAAAATCCCACGTCAGGAACGCGTCATCGCCCTGGCAGACGGCGTGCGTTACGCCAAAGCTTGGCACTTCCACTTGCGTGGCCATCTTCGCAAATACGCGGCGAATCTCGGCAACTCCTCGCACTCTCATCCCTTGCGTTTATCGTGCGTGATCAGTGCGTAGGCCGAGTGGTTATGTATCGATTCGAAGTTTTCGGCTTCGACGGTATAGGCAACGATACGAGCTTCGGCGTTGAGCGCAATTGCAACGTCGCGCACGACGTCTTCGACGAACTTGGGGTTGTTGTAGGCGCGCTCGGTCACATACTTTTCATCCGGCCGCTTCAGCAAGCCCCAGATCTCGCATGACGACGCATCTTCGGCAATGCGGATCTGGTCTTCGATTGCGATTTCATCGGCGAGCTCGGCGGTGATCGTGATATGTGCGCGTTGATTGTGTGCGCCGTAGTCCGAGACTTTCTTGCTGCACGGACACAGGCTGGTCACGGGCACGACCACCTTTTGCGTAAAGCGGCTCGTCTCGCCGTCGGTGTCGACTGTCAGCGTCAACTGATAGTCCATCATGCTCTCGACACCCGACACCGGTGCGGTCTTCATCACGAAAAACGGCAGTCGCATCTCGATGTGGCCGGCGTTGGCATCGAGACGCTCGACCATCTTTCGAAGCAGATTGCGAACCGACTTCATCGATATTGGCTCGGCATGACCCTGTAGCACGTCGACGAAGCGCGACATGTGCGTACCCTTTTGATCTGCCGGCAACCCGACGTACATATCGATGGACGCGACCGAAGGCTGCGGACCACGCGCACTCGCAATCAGCACGGGGTGCGTCAATGATTTGACGCCGACGCGCTGAATGTCGAGGTTGCGTCGATCTTCACCGGACTGCACATCCGGCAGGAACAAGTCATCAGGTGCGTTCATTTCGCGTCCAGTAACCGCTCGATCTGGCTCGTCACTCTAGTGTCCAGCGGGGCAGTATCGCTTGAGAACGTGGCAACGACCTTACCTTCGCGATCGATCAGGTACTTGTGAAAGTTCCACTTCGGCGCCTGGCCGGACGACTTGGAAAGCGCGGTGAAAAACGGATTGGCCGACGGCCCCGCCACGGAAGACTTGGCAAACATCGGAAATTTGACGCCGTAGGTGTTGTAGCAAAAATCGGCAATCTCCTTGTTGTTTGCCTTTTCCTGGTTGCCGAAATCGCCCGACGGAAAGCCAAGCACCGTCAACCCACGCGCGGCGTATTTGGCATGCAGCTTTTCCAGGCCGTCGTACTGCGACGTGAAGCCGCAGTAGCTTGCGGTGTTCACGACCAGCAGCACACGACCCTGGTACTGGCAAAGCGGCTGCGGGGATTCGTCCTGCAATTTCGCGAACGTGTGGTTTAGCAACGGCGGGCAGGTCTGCGCCGCTGCCGGGGTTGAAAGTAACCCGCCGACCACAAGCACGCCCAACGTGACGATGCGCAAAGCAACAGGCATTGGAGTTCCTTGTCAGCGCATAGCGCCGCGAAACGACCGATGCTAAAGAATCTAGCGTTTCGGTCAACTCGGGTGGGCGAGCGTTTTAGCCCGCCAGTTTGCCCGTTGGCGCCGTTGTGGCGGGGCGGGCAACATTGCATTTGCAACTCGGTCCGCCGGAAATGACGCCGCAGCCCGCGATACGATAGCGCTCGAACGTTCGACTCGATGCAAACCGCCACATTGCTGCCGCCGCATGTTGTCGCCTTGGACGACGATCCGTCGATCCGGGCGCTCGTTTCCGATTACCTAACTGAGAACGATCTTCGCGTCACGGCCGTGGCGAGTGGCACTGAGCTGGCAGCCGTGATGGAGCGCGAAGCGATCGACCTGGTCGTGCTCGATTTGCGCCTGCAAGGCGAAGACGGGATGCAGATCGCTCGCAAGCTGCGCGAGGATTCGGCGATTCCGATCCTGATGCTCACCGGACGCGCCGAAGAGGCCGATCGTGTAATGGGACTCGAGCTTGGTGCCGACGATTACCTGACCAAGCCGTTCAGTCCGCGCGAGCTGCTCGCACGCATCCGAGCGCTGTTGCGGCGGGCCAAGGTGCAAGCCACCGTCGCTGATCAGCTTGCCAAGGTTCGCGCTTACCGCTTCGGCACCTGGGAACTGAATGTCGGCCTGCGCAAGTTGAAGGACCGCGACGGTCAGAGAGTTGACCTGACCAACGGCGAATTCAGCCTCCTGACGGCATTTCTTTCAGCCCCGCAACGCATTCTGACGCGCGATCAACTCCTCGAGCTTTCGAGGCTGCACAACGCCGAGGTCTACGACCGCTCGATCGACGTCCAGATTCTGCGACTGCGCCGCAAGATCGAAGCGGACCCCGCGCACCCGCAGTTCATCACCACGGAGCGCGGCGTCGGCTATTTGTTCGACGCCGTCGTCGAGGTGGGTGCGGTAACCGCTAGCGGCTATTCCTTGCGCGCCTCTTCGTTGTCGGCGTAAGGCGCTGACTTCGCAATTGCAGTGCGCGGCTGCTGATAATGGTGGTAGCTCGCCGAACTCGTCCAATCGTTGAAGTTGTCGTTCGGAGCGAGCGAGGTCGCGCATCCGGTCATGGCCAAGGCGGCAACAAGAAACAGTGAACGTGCGGTTTTCATTTGATGTCCCTTTAAGTAGTGGTAGGTCAGTCAAGTAAATTAGTCATGAGCGCCAAAACGGTTTGGCCGTTTCGACTCGAACCTGAAAGCGCTCCAGTCCTATGTCACGCAGCTGCCAGTCGCTGAGTTCCGCCAGCATGTGGCGCTCGTTGGAACGCCGTACCCAGTTGCGTATACCGTCGACGATGTTTTTCATTGGCTAATCCTTTGAGTAGTAGTGTCTAGGCGAGCTGATCGCAGGCACGCGTGCCAGCCCCGCATACGCAGCCAAGTCCTGGTGGAGTCGAATGCGTGCCGCGAGCGCTCGGTGCTCACCGGCATCGGCACCCGGCACCGGCTCGGCTTCAATGACCTCGGCAGCCTCGCCGACGAACGCAAGCAACGTGGTGTCGGTGATCGCTTGTGCCAATGCGGTGCCGCGTTTGTCGAAGACGAAGCTATCGCCATCGCTTAGAAATGTGTCGCGCAGGTCGCCTTCCTGCGTGATCCACATCATTCCCTGCACCACGGCGATGCTCTGTCCGAGCGCGCTGTCAACGCGAAGGATTTCGCCTCTGGCGAGTCTGGTGATCGATTGTCTGAGGCTGGTGTCCATGACGGCTCCCGTATTCGCTTAGATGAAACGCTTTTGTGTATGGCGTCATCTTCACGGGGAGCCGTTGCATGCGCATTTCAGCGCGCCGCGCGGCGATTTCAGTTGCAACAGTTAATGCCGAAAGACTTTTTAGCTGCGCAGCACACCGGCGAGGCTGCGCGCGATGTCGCGCGACACCAGCGGCTTGGCCAGCACTTCCACTACGCCGGCTTCCTGCGCCCGCGTATGCAGGGCAGGAGTCACGTAACCGCTCATCAAGACGATCGGGATATCGGGATGCAGTTTGCGAATCTCTCTTGCGAGCTCGGAGCCCGTCATATCCGGCATTGCTTCGTCCGACAGCACGGCATCAAAGCGCTGCGGCGACGCGCGGAAGGTTTCGAGTGCGGCGGTGCTCGAATGAAAGCCCACTGGCTCGTATCCGAGCATGGCCAGCATTTCTTCGCCGACTTTCACCAACGCTTCTTCATCATCGACCAGCAGGATCGTTTCTCCCTGGCCGCTGGCAATCGTTTCAAAGGCAATCGCGGGTGCGGCGACGCGGCCTTGGCGCGGTAAGTAAACGGTGAACGTCGCACCCGCTCCGGGTGCGCTCTGTACGTCGACGCCGCCACCAAGCTCGGTCACGATGCCGTGCACCAGCGACAGGCCGAGCCCGGTACCCACACCGACGCCCTTCGTCGTGAAAAACGGGTCGAACATGCGCTCGAGCACGTGTGGTGCGATGCCAACCCCGGAATCGCTCACGCTAAGTCGCACGTATTTTCCGCTTGCCAATTCACCGGTCGACACGCAGCGTGCGCGTTCGATCTCGACCTCGTCCAAAGCCACCGCGAGCGTGCCTTCGGACTTCATTGCCTGCATGGCGTTGGTGCAAAGGTTCAACACGACCTGGTGAATTTGCGTCGGGTCTCCGAGCACCGCTGAGTCGCCGGCTGAAAGCTGCCGCTCGACTCGCACACCATGCGGCACTGAATCGGCAATCAGATCGAGCGTTTCAGCCACGATCGACTGCACGTGCACCGGTAAACGCTCGCCGATGCTGCTGCGGCTGAAAGCCAGGATGCGTTCGACCAGCGCTTTTGCGCGCATGCCGGCGCTGATGGCAGCGTCGATGTTGCGGCGGAGCGGCGTGCCTTCGGCCGCGTCCTTCTGCGCCATTTCACCGTAGCCGAGGATGGCGGAGAGAACGTTGTTGAAGTCGTGCGCGATCCCGCCCGCCAGCGTGCCGATGGCTTCGAGCTTCTGCGCCTGCCGCAATTGGCCTTCGAGTCGATCGCGCTCGACCTCGGCATTCTTGCGATCGGTGATGTCCTCCATCGACCCTGCCATCCGATACGGCTGGCCCTTTTCGTCCCGCAGCGCGACACCGCGCTCGCGATACCAGTGCCACTCACCGCTGCGCAGGTGACGCAGCCGGTACTCAACCTCCCACGATTTGCCGGCACCGCCCAAATACGCGGCCAATGCATCCTTGACGCGCTTTTCGTCGTCCGGGTGGTACGCGAACAGCGTCCACCATTCGCCGCAGGGGCGCATCGGCTCGCCGGGATCGAGGCCGAGCAGCGCCTGCGCACGCGCCGAGAAAAAGAACGTCTCGCTACGCATGTCCCAGTCCCACATGCCCTCGTTCGATCCTGCGACCGCCAACTGGTAGCGCTCCTGCGACTCGCGCAACGCCTCTTCGGCGCGCTTCTGCGCATCAACGTCGCTGATCGATCCGGCGACGCGAATCGGGCGCCCGGCTTGATCGCGTACGCACTTGTTGCGGTGACGAATCCAGCGGCACTCGCCGTTCGGGAGCAGCACGCGATACTCGCCTTCGCGCAATTCCACCTTGCCGTCGAGAAAATGCTGCAGGTCGTCGCGGACCCGCTGCACATCGTCCGGATGATATTTGACGAGGTCACGCCACTCGGCGCGGGAGCGCACCGTTACGTCCGAATCGACGCCCATGATGCGCATCGCGCGCGTCGACGAGTACATGCGGTCGTTGACGACGTCCCAATCGACGATGCCGTCGTTGGAGCCCGCGACGGCGAGCGCGAATCTCTTCTCGCTCTGGCGCAGTGCGTCTTCGGCGCGCTTGCGCTCTGAAACATCGTTCGTCGCGCCGGCCATTCGCACCGGCTTACCGCTGGCGTCGCGAAAGCACTGTCCGCGCGAATGAATCCAGCGGATCGCGCCGTCGCGCAGAATGATTCGGTACTCTGTCTCGAATTGATCTGTAACGCCCCGGAGGTGGTCCTCAACCCGCTTTTCCAGCTCTCCCAGATCGTCGGGATGGATCTTGATCAGCTCGCCGAACTCCGTCCGTGTAACGAACTGCACTTCGGGCCGCAGTTCAAAGATTTCCCTCATCATCGGTGACACGAACAGTTCATCGGTGGCCGGATCCCAGACCCAATGGCCTTCCTTTGAACCCGTAGTTGCGATTACGTAGCGCTCTTCGGATTCGCGCAGCTGATCTTCAGCGCGCCGCTGCGCGTCGATATCGCTGACGGAGCCCGCGACACGCAGCGGGTGTCCATCGGCGTCGCGCACACACAGCCCGCGTGCACGCACCCAATGCCAGCTGCCGTCTTCGCGTTGCACGCGGTACTCGATCGCATACGCCGGCGAGCGGCCGGCAAGGTGCGCGTCCATAGCCTCGACGCGTCGAGCTCGATCGTCCGGATGAAATCGCAGTGAAGCAAACCATTCGCCGGCGTCGTTCTTTTCGGGGCCTGGCGGCATGCCTAGGATCTCTCTGGCGCGCGCCGACGCAAATACGCGCTTGGCGCGCACGTCCCAGTCCCAGATGCCGTCATCCGAGCCTGCGACAGCAGCGGCGAATCGCTCTTTCGATGCTTCGAGCGACGCGCTCGCCGCGCGCAGCCGCGCCAGCTTGCGCATCAACAACGTCAGCAGCAGCGCTGCCAAAGTACCCAGCACCAGAGTGCGCACTGCTGTACCCACCGCCTGCTCGCGCCACGCCGCGAGCGCAACCGAAGCGTCGCGCGATACCAGAACAATCATCGAATACCCAGGGACTGCTGTCAGCGAGACAAATCGCTCAACACCGTCGACCGGACTGACCATTCGCATCGGTGTCGATTGGCCCGCGGCGCGCGCAGCCAGCAATTCATCGAGCGGCGGCAAGTGCTTGCCCAACGCCGCCTCGGCCACCGGATAAC
>JBDTQZ010000014.1:0-10879 GCA_039931935.1 Burkholderiaceae bacterium
TGCCGTCAGACGTATCGCCGATGTACATGCCCGGGCGCTTGCGCACCGCCTCCAGCCCTTCCAGGATCTGGATGCTGCTGACGCCATAGTCCGCGCGCCCATCGGGCTGCGGCTGGTTCATCGGCGGTTGATCTGGAACGGCTGACATCGTGAGTGTGGCCTAGATGCGCATCGGCATGACGACGTACTTGAACTTGTCGGAATTCGGCATCGTGATCAGCGCGCTGCCGAGGGAGTCGCCGAGCGAGAAGCTGATCTGATCGTTCTTCAAATTGGAGAGCACGTCCAATAGATAGTTGACGTTAAAGCCAATATCAAGAGCATCCCCCTCATAACCGATCTCCAATTCTTCCTGCGCGTCTTCCTGATCGGCGTTGGTCGAATTGATCTTCAAGATGCCCACGCCAAGCAGCATGCGCACGCCCTTGAACTTGTCGGTCGTCAGAATCGCGGCACGCTGCAGCGCATGCATCAGGTCTTCGCGGTTGATCGCAAATACCTTGGTATTGGCGGCCGGTACGACACGCTGGTAGTCCGGAAACTTGCCTTCCACGAGCTTGGAAATCAGTTCGATATCGCCGAAGCTGAACTTCGCCTGATTGGCCGCCATCTGCACACGCACCGGGTCGTCCGAATCGGGCAGCAGCCGCGAGAGCTCGAGGATCGTCTTGCGCGGCACGATCGCTTCGATCTTGCTCGACGATTCGCTCTTCGTCACTTCGGCGAGTGCGAGCCGATGCCCGTCGGTGGCAACCGCACGCACCGTCGTGCCGTCGACCACCAGCAGCATGCCGTTCAGGTAGTAGCGAATGTCCTGCTGGGCCATCGCGAAATGCACCATGCCGAGCAGGTACTTCAGCGTCGCCGCGGGCAGAGAAAAATCGGCGGCGTATTCTGCTTGCGCCACGGTCGGAAATTCTTCGGCAGCCAGTGTTTGCAGGTTGAACCGGCTCTTGCCGCTCGCGACCGCCATCTTCTTGTTGGTCAGCGATAACTGCACATCGGCGTCCGGAAGAGCTCGCAGAATATCCACCAGCTTGCGCGCAGCAATCGTTGTAGCTGCTGTGTCGGTACCCGTGCCTATGTCGGCGCTGGTCTGTATTTGAATTTCGAGATCGGTGGCGGTGAACGACACTTTGCCGCCTTCCTTGCGCACCAGGATGTTCGCGAGGATCGGCAGTGTTTGCCGGCGTTCGACGATCCCGCTGACAACCTGCAGCGGTTTTAGCAACGCATCGCGATTGGCTTTGACGAGTTGCATTCCTTTATATCCTTTTCATAACTCTTATTAGTAGTAGTTAGTAGTAAAGCAGGGCATTGCTGGGGACAAACCGAACGGACTCCATTACATCAATCACTTGCTGCAATCCTTTCGTTGTTGACAAGCCTTCTGTTGACATGTGGGCTTACGGTGGACGGAAAGGACAACTTCACCGCATACCTGCAAAACACCTGAATCGTCCACTTCCATCCACAGCTACGCAGCGTCTGTCCACAGGTTATGAGTCCAGTGAAACCGCCGAAATACACACCCGCTCGTCCGCGCCTCGACGCGCCGGGCGTCGTTGCAAATGTGCGCCATAGACACCGCTATGTCTGTGCCGCAGTTGCAAAATTCGGCCTAGCCCGGCACGCCGCTGCGCGGCCGCTCGTGCGTGATTTGACGGTTTCACTGGACTAGCCCTTTAGCGTCTGCTCGAGCACGTGCAGTGCGTGGTTCATTTCCGGATTCTTCGAACGCTCGCCGGTAATCTTGCGGACTGCGTGCAGAACGGTGGTGTGATCGCGCCCGCCAAACAGCTCGCCGATCTCCGGCAGGCTTTTTTGCGTCAGCTCCTTGGCCAGATACATCGCGACCTGCCGTGGCAGAGCAATCGCGATCGGGCGGCGCTTGCTGTACATGTCGGCGATCTTGATCTTGTAGTAATCGGCAACGGTTTTCTGGATCAACTCGACCGTGACCTGCGCCGTCGACGCCGACAGCAGATCCTTCAGCGCCTCGCGCGCCACGTCGACGGTGATGATCCGACCGTGGAACGACGAGAACGCCATCACCTTGCGTAGCGCGCCTTCGAGCTCGCGCACGTTGCTGCGAAGATTCTTCGCAATGAAAAATGCAACATCCTCTTTCATCTGCGCGCCTTCGACTTCGGCTTTCTTCAGCAGAATCGCGACGCGCATTTCCAGCTCCGGCGGCTCGATCGCGACGGTCAGTCCAGATGTGAAGCGCGATACCAGCCGATCTTCCATATCCTTCAACTCCTTCGGATACGTATCGCTGGTAATGATGATTTGCTTGCGGCCCGCAACCAGGGCTTCGAACGCATAGAAGAATTCTTCCTGAGTCCGCGCCTTGCCCGCGAAAAATTGAATATCGTCGATCAACAGCAGATCGAGCGAGTGGTAATAGCGTTTGAAATCGTCGAATGCCTTGCGCTGGTAGGCGCGCACCACGTCGCTGACGTACTGCTCAGCGTGGATGTAGCGCACCTTGGCGCCGCGCGCACGAGCGAGCACCGCGTTGCCGACCGCATGCGACAGATGCGTTTTACCGAGCCCTACACCGCCATACAGAAACAGCGGGTTATATGAGCCGCCAGGATTTTCCGCGACCTGCATCGCTGCTGCGCGCGCCAGTTGGTTGGCCTTCCCCGTGACGAACGTGTCGAACGACAAGTTGGGGTTGAGCCGGGCTCGCTCGAGCGGCTCGTTGACCACAGACACCGGCGTGATCATCGCAGCACGCGGCGCATCGGCCGTATCCGCGCCGCCATCGGTACCGGCGCCGTTCAAAGGAAAACGCACACCGGACGTATCCGCATAACCGCCGCCTTCGATTGCAAACACAATCGAGATCGGACGCTGCATGACGCGTGAGACAGCGCCGGCGATCTGCTCCGAAAACTGCGAGCGGATAGCGTCGAGCTTCAGACGATTAGGCGCGCAGATCGTCAAAGTGGCGGTCGATTCATCGAACTCGAGGGCTTTGAGCGGCTTGATCCAGGCGGAAAACTGTTGTGGTGTGAGCTCGCTTTCGAGAAGCCGCGAGCAATCGTTCCAAAGATGCGTCATTAACTTAGCGGCCCCGCGGCTAGCTTTTTATTGGTCTGCGAAAGTGCTTGCTTTCGCCACGCTCAGTAGCTGCGTTCTGCGTGCAGAGAACCGCAAAATCAGACGCAGAACACACTCACTGGCGAAGGGTGAATTCTACTCAACACGCATCGAGTTATCCACAGTAAATCGCGTTTGGGGCGAATCAAATTCGGTTGCGGCGCAATGAGCGGTCCTCCGCGGCACCTTAGCACTGCAAAAGGCTGGTTTGCAGCAAGTCGCCGGATCGCGTCTAATGCCGGGCTGCACGAAAAGTACGTAGAAAGTGTGTGATGGCCACCAAACGAACATATCAGCCCTCCAAGGTCAAGCGCGCTCGCACGCATGGGTTTCTGGTGCGTATGAGGTCGCGCGGTGGTCGCGCCGTCATCGCCGCGCGTCGCGCCAAAGGTCGGCAACGCCTGGGGATCTGAGGCAGCTGGCGATTTTTTAACGAGCGCACTGGCGGCTTGCAATCGCCGCGGTAGGGATTCAAGGTGGCCGCTGGTGTCAATCGCTATGGCTTTGCTTCGTTACGCCGGCTCAAAACGCCCGCTGAGTTTTCGGCACTTCTGCGAGCGCCGCGCGAACGCTCGATTCGTACCGAGCGGCAAATGCTGTCGATAAATGCGGCATGGGTTACGACGGGGTTAATTGATAATGCAGCGGGAAGCGTCCGCTTTGGCGTAACGGTGGGAAAACGCAACGCACGGCGTTCGGTCGACCGCACCCTCGTCAAGCGCATCGTGCGAGAGGCTTGCCGGCACTACGCCGATGCTTTCGAGAATTGTGCGGCACTGGCTGCGGCGCGGATAGACATCGCGCTACGGCTCAAAGCGCCCCTGGTTGATGCGCGCGGCGTGCCCCTTGCAATGAGGGCATGGCGGCGCCAGGTTCGGGCCGATGCCGATAGCTTGTTGCAGGAAGCGCTGACTCGTCTTGCGGGGCGGCTCGCTGCGAGCCCGGTGAATTGAGAATGCTGTTCAAATGATCAAAACGATACTGATCGCCGCGATTCGCGGCTATCGCTTCTTGCTTTCTCCGTGGATGGGGAATGCGTGCCGGTATTGGCCGACGTGCTCGGAATATTCGATGCAGGCGATTGAACGTCACGGCGTACTCCGCGGGAGCTGGATGACGCTCGCCCGACTGGCGCGCTGCCACCCTTACGGCGCGGGCGGTCTCGATCCGGTGCCCCCACAATTTAGCTGGCGTTGCTGGTGTCATCCGAATGGTGACTCGAACACGCGCGCGGCCTTTTCCTTTACCTCAATCAAGTCCGGTCATGAGCACTGATATCCAGCGCACGATCCTGTTGGTGATTTTCGGCTTCTCCTTGTTCATGCTATGGGATCGCTGGCAAATTTATAACGGCCGGGCCCCGATGTTTGGCCCGGCGCCCATATCGCAGACAGTACCGGCGCAGCAGGGTACGGCCACGCCTGCGGCGCCAGCGACAGCCAGTCGAGCGCCCGACGGCGTGCCCGTACCGCAAGCTGCCACACCGGCTGCGGTTCCCTCTGCCTCACCGACCGACGCGCCGGCAGCGGTAGGCAGGACGACACCTGTCACGGTCGAGACCGACTTACTTCGCGCATCGATCGATCCGCTGGGCGCGGTCGTGTCGCATGTCGAACTGCTGGGGCAGGCCGTCGCACCTGACTGGACGGCGAGCGGATTGATCGGCCTTGTTACGGGCAAGCGGCACGAACCGAAGGCCACCACCGTGCTGCTCGATGTCGGGCCTAATCGGGTCTACGTAGCGCAGAGCGGAATCGTTGGCGGCGATTTTCCGAATCACCGAACGCCGTTCAAGCCGATGGACGGATCGACATCGCTTAAAGCCGGACAGGATCAAGTCGACGTTCGCTTCAGCGCCGAGAGCGGCGGTGTGCGTGTGATCAAGACGTACACGTTTTACCGCGGGCGTTACGCCGCCGACGTCAAGCACGAAATCGTCAATCTGACGGACAAGCTGCTGGCGCCGTCGGTTTATTTGCAGCTGACGCGCGATGGCAACAAGCCCGACGGCGAGTCGTCGCTTTACTACGTTTACACCGGGGCGGCGATATTTACCGAGCAGGAGAAATTTCACAAGGTCGAATTCTCGGACATCGAGAAGAACAAGGTGCAGTTACCCAAGGCCTCAGACAATGGCTGGATCGGCATGATTCAGCACTACTTTGTATCGGCGTGGGTGCCGCCTCCCGGCGTGCCGCGAGAGTATTACGCCCGGACCGTCGACAAGAATCTGTATTCGATCGGCAGCATCGTTGCGCTGCCGGCGCTGGCGCCGAATGCAACGGCGACTTCGCAGTCGACGCTGTACGTCGGCCCTCAGGATCAGGAAGCGCTGGCCAAGATCGCCCCGGGGCTTGACCTCGTCGTCGACTATGGATGGCTGACGGTTCTCGCGAAGCCGATCTACCTACTGCTCTCGTTCTTGCACGGCCTTGTCGGCAACTGGGGGTGGGCGATCGTGCTGTTGACGGTGTTGATCAAGGCGGCGTTCTATCCGCTGTCGGCAGCGAGCTACAAGTCGATGGCCAAGATGAAGGGAGTCTCGCCGCGGCTGATGAAGCTGCGCGAACAGTATGGCGACGACAAGCAGAAGATGAATGTCGCGATGATGGAGCTTTACAAGACTGAAAAAATCAATCCGCTCGGCGGCTGTTTGCCGATTGTGGTGCAGATCCCTGTGTTTATCGCGCTTTATTGGGTGCTGCTGGCAAGCGTCGAAATGCGCAACGCGCCGTGGATCCTGTGGGTAAAGGATCTGTCCACGCCTGATTCGTGGCTCATCTTGCCGCTGCTGATGATGGGAACGATGTGGATTCAATACAAGCTAAATCCCACGCCACCCGATCCCGTGCAGGCGCGCGTGATGATGTTGATGCCATTGATCTTCGGCGTGATGTTCTTTTTCTTCCCGGCCGGCCTGGTGCTGACCAACAATATCTTGTCGATTGCGCAGCAGTGGTACGTGACGAAGAAGATCGCGAACGCGAAGCGGCAGGGCTAGCCGTCATTGCTGCTACGGCGACGCCGCAGCAGCAGAAAAATTGGCCAGAGCCAGATGCTGGCGGCCCAGAGCAGAACGCGGACGATCGATAGTCGGCCGGCTTCGCCGCGGTGGGCGAGAACGAATACAACGACGGCGCCGAGCAGCACCCACAACACAAAGCCGGTGTAGACCAGCGCGCGCGTTTGATATTCGCCTTCAATCTGGCCGGCCATCATCGCCGCGACCATGATCGACAGCACCACCGCGAGGACGACGCTCGCCAGCGGCGGGCCGTATCGAGTCAATGGATCATCTTCGGGCATCGAGTGATCATTTTGCGCCGCGAGCGGCGAACGTAAACTCGCGCTCGATGGTCAATACCGCGGCGGCTGATCCGATCGTTGCGATTGCCACCGGGCCCGGCCGCGGAGGCATTGGCATCGTTCGCATTTCCGGCGCATCTATTAGGCCAATCATCGATGCGATCCTGGGCGCGCGCGCGACTGAGCTGGTGCCTCGCTGCGCGCTATACGCCGAATTTCTTGCTGACGATGGCGCGGACATAGACCGCGGTATCACGCTGTACTTTCCGGCCCCCCATTCGTACACGGGCGAGAACGTGCTTGAGTTGCAGGGCCATGGCGGACCGGTCGTATTGCGCATGCTGCTCGCGCGCTGTCTGCAGGCCGGACGCACGATCGGGCTGCGTATTGCGGAGCCGGGCGAATTCACTCAGCGAGCCTTCCTTAACGACCGGCTCGACCTTGCGCAAGCCGAGGCGGTAGCCGATTTGATCGATGCGACGACTGAGGTTGCAGCGCGGGCCGCAGTGCGTTCGCTGGCCGGCGAGTTCTCGCGACGTGCGCACGCGCTGACGTCCGCGTTGATTGAGCTGCGCATGCTGGTGGAGGCTACGCTCGACTTTCCAGAGGAAGAACTCGACTTTCTGCAGCAGTCGGACGCGAACGGGCGGCTGGCGCGCATTCGCGGCGACCTGGACCAGCTATTGAAGCAGGCGCGGCAAGGCGCACTGCTGCGTGATGGGCTGAACGTCGTGCTGATCGGCGCGCCGAACGTCGGCAAGTCGAGTCTGATGAACGCACTGGCCGGCGCCGATATCGCGATCGTCACGGCGATTCCCGGCACCACGCGCGACCGCATAGCGCAGCAGATTGACGTCGACGGCATCCCGCTGAACGTGATCGACACGGCAGGGTTGCGCGAGGCGACCGATGAAGTCGAGCGGCTGGGCATTGCGCGCACATGGGCGGAGATCGAACGTGCGGACGTCGTGGTGCACTTGGTCGATGCGACATCGTCAGCAGACGACACAGCCTTGCTCGAGCACGTCACCGAGCGCACCGGTAGAGGCGTACCCCTGCTGACCGTCGTCAACAAGATCGACTTGGTGCGCGCCGCGGCGCGTGTGGAAGGCGAGCGCGTCTACTTGTCTGCCAAGACCGGTGCGGGTGTCAACCTATTGCGCGACGAGTTAAGGCGCGCGGCGGGCTGGGAACAGGAAACGTCGGGCGAATCCGTGTTTTTGGCACGCGAACGCCATTTGCGGGCGCTCGCAATCGCGCGCGATCACCTCGCGCTCGCTGCACACCACGCCGCGAAAACCGATTCGCAGCTCGATTTATTCGCGGAGGAATTGCGGTTGGCCGGTAACTCGATCGGTGAAATAACCGGCGAGGTGTCCGCCGATGACTTGCTCGGCGTGATCTTTGGCCGGTTTTGTATCGGAAAATAGTCTAACGATTGGCTGGGCCAAAGAGCTCGGGTTCCGCCGCGACGACGCTGCGCAGGAAATCCCACACCACGCGCACGCGGCGTCGCGCAAACATGTCGACCGGCGCCGCCAGCCACAACACGCGTTCGATCCACATTTCGGCCGGCAGCACTCGGATCAACGGACTTTCGGGCTGCACTAAATAGCGTGCCAGCATTCCGATTCCAAGGCCGCAGCGAATTGCCTCGAACTGCGCCTGCATACCGGTCGCTGCAAAGACTCGCTGCGGATCGAGTCCGAGTTCGTCGAGATAGCGCAGCGAATCGCTTAGCAAATAGTCCTGCACGTAATCGACAAAACGGTGGCCCGCCAAATCAGACCGCTGCTTTATCGGCCGATGCTGGGCCAGGTAATCGGCGGATCCGTACAAGTCGTAACGCAGCTGCGTTAAGCGCGTGACGTAATAGCGTCCACTGCGCGGAGGCTCAAGGGTCACCGTCAAATCCGCTTCGCGCGCAGCGAGGCTTGGCGAGCGCGGCAGCAGCAAGAGCTCAATGTGCAACTCGGGATACTGCGACAGCAGAGGCGGCAAGCGAGGTGTCAACACGCGTGCACCTAACACTTCGGGTACGCCGAGCCGCACGGTGCCGGCTACGATCGCAGGACCATCAGCGAGTTCTTCGGCGGCCGCAATGGCTGCGGCTTCCATCGCTTCTGCATGCGCCATTAACTGCCGGCCCGCTTCGGTCGGTTCCCATCCGTCGCGTGCGCGTTCGAGGAGAGGGGTACCGTAGCCTCGCGCCAGTCGCTGCAATCGGCGTGCGACGGTCGTATGTTCGACCCCGAGCCGCCGCGCGGCTGCGGTGTGACTACGCGTGCGCGCAGCCTCGAGAAAGAATCGCAAGTCCGACCAATCGGAAACAACCGGCGGAGTCCGAGGACGAGAGCGGCGACGCATTGTGCATTTTTGCACACACACGTTGCAGCGTTGCGCCTTTCGGCATGGTTGCGAGCGGTGTACGGTACTGAGAGCAGCCAACCACGACCGACGATTTTCAGGAGACGAACATGTTTCGCAGTTCAACGCGCAGCCGCTGCATGGGCCGCACTATTGCCATTTGTTTCGCGCTTTCGGCATCCACCCTCGCGGCCTGCGGAAGCAGCGATGATCCAGTTGTGCCGACGGCGAATGTGCGGCCATCGTTTTTAGGCACGGTGACCACGGCGGCATACGACGGGACTACCGACGACTTATTGACCGGCGGTCTGGGTTGGGATGGGTTGCAAAGCGCAACCGCGCCTTCGTTGTCGGCCACCCCGACAGCGAGCGAATTGCGTCGCCGTGCGATCTATAACAACTATCGCGCGCTGGCCGACATAACCACCAATGGCGGCTACGGCGTGCTTTTTGGTCCGAACGTTCCGGTCGAAGGGGGTAACCCAAACGCCACGCCGGGAGCCGGCAAGATAGGGGGCACCGAATATCTCGCTTACAGCGTGGATGCCAACGGCAGAGCCGCGGCGACGCTAATGGTGCAGATCCCAACAACGTTTAGTCAAAGCACCCCCTGCATCGTGACCGCAACGTCGTCGGGGTCCCGCGGGGTTTATGGAGCAGTGTCTGCCGCGGGCGAATGGGGCTTAAAGAGGGGTTGCGCCGTCGCGTACACCGACAAGGGAACTGGCAACGGTGCGCACGAGCTCGATACGAATACGATCACATTGATTAACGGGCTCACGGCTAATGCAGCGAGCGCCGGAAATGCAAGCCAATTTACCGCCGCGTTGACAGCTGCCGAACGAACGACATTCTCCGTCAGCAACCCCTTTCGCTATGCGTTCAAGCACGCTCACTCGCAGGCCAATCCGGAGAAGGACTGGGGATTGTTTACGCGGCAGGCTATCCAGTTCGCGCTGTGGGCAGCGAATGAGCAGTTTGCTCCGGTCGTACCGGGAACCACCACCAAGCAGCAGACGTTTCTGGCATCCAACACGCTGGTGATTGCGGCCTCTGTTTCCAACGGTGGCGGTGCCGCGATCGCGGCAGCCGAAGGCGATACGACAGGCTTGATCGACGCGGTTGTTGTCGGAGAGCCGGTCGTTTATCCCACGTTGCCGGCGGGATTAATCATCGCGCGCGGAGGAGTGAACTATCCATCCACCGCGATCGGACACCCGCTGTATGACTACATATCTCTCGCCAATTTGCTTCAGCCGTGCGCGGCTTATGCGCCGGCGCTGTCAGCATCACCTGGGCTAGCGTTCGTGCCGATGGCGAGCGCGCAGAATCGTTGCGGGGCGTTGGCCGTGAACGGCCAGGTATCCGGCGCAGACTTCACCTCGCAGTCCAATGATGCGCTTGCGCAGCTGCGCGCCGCCGGTTGGGAGCCGGAGTCCGATGTGCTGCACGCCTCGCTCTACGCTTTTGCTACACCGGCCGTAGCGGTGACCTACGCAAACGCGTATGCAAGGGCCAGCGTCATCGACAACTTATGCGGTTTCAGTTTCGCGACCACTAACAACGCGTTACCAACGGGTGTGCCCGCAGCCGCAGCCACTTCGCCAATACTGACGGTTTTCGCGAATGGCAACGGCGTTCCGCCGACTAACGGAATTAACGTCATCTATAACGACGCAGCCGGTGGCCCGGTGAATCACCTGGGTGCCGATAACAACTTCGCGGCGCTTGGTGCGCTATGCCTGCGGCAGTTGTGGACAACGTCGAATGCCAACGCGGTTGCTCTGCAGGCCGGTGTGAGTGAAGTGCGTCTCACTGGCAATTTGCGCGGCAAGCCGGCGATCATCGTTCATGGCCGTGCCGATGGACTGATCCCGGTCAACCATACGTCGCGTCCGTACTTTGGCACCAATAAGATCGTCGAGGGCGCGGCGAGCCGCCTATCCTATGTTGAAGTTCTGAATGCGCAGCACTTCGAGACCTTTATCGCTAGCCCGTTGCTTCCTGGTTATGACACGCGCTTCATTCCGATGCACTACTACGACAACCAGGCGCTCAATCTGATGTGGAACCATCTGCGCAGCGGCACTGCGCT
>JBDTQZ010000015.1:0-10701 GCA_039931935.1 Burkholderiaceae bacterium
GCGCTGCGCATGCGCACACGACCGGCTTCGGCACCAATTGCGCCGCCCTTCATGGAATTGATGTCGCCGCCCGCCGAAAAGTGACCGCCTCGGCCGGTAAGCACAATGACGCGAACCGAGTCGTCATGCACCACCTCCTCGACCAGTTCGGCAAAAAGCTTGCGCGATTCCAGGTCCATGGCATTGCGCCGCTCGGGACGGTTCAGCGCCAGCACGGCGACGCCTCCGCGTCGCTCGAGTTCGACTCCCGCTATCCCTTGATTGCTCATGCGCTGTACTCCAAGTTAGGTACTTCGGGTCACTATATGCAGGTGACTCACATGCTGCAAGTGATGGTTGATCATCACAAGTCATGAACGAATTTCATGATCTGTACGCGGCAGAAAGGCGTTTCTTCCTCTGCATCCTTTGCGCGTTTTCAGAGTCCGGATACCTTGGCGAAGCCGCACGCAGCAATGCGCCAGCGAAGCACAAGCCAGTACGCGGTGCGGTCATGGCATTGAGGCGACGGCGTATCGGCTCTACCATCGCGGAGTATCGGAGCGACTCTGCGCAGCCGCGCAAAACTACGAACCCAGGAATGCACAGATTTGGGCACGGGGCAGCCGGCGCCGCAATCGTCACGCCAGCGCGGCGCCTGCGGGAGGGGTATGGCGCGCGCGGCCCCGTCAGGTGCCAGTCCAGCGCGGCTTGCGCTTCTCGATGAAGGCCAGCGGGCCTTCCTTGTAGTCGTTACTGGCGACCACGACGGCGCGCGCCTCGCGCGTGATGGCGCGCAAGCGCGGCTCGTCCTGCGCGAAGGCGGCCCGTGCCACGCGCAGGCTCTCGCACACGGCAAGTGGCGCGTTCATCGCGATCTGGCTGGCGAGCAGCAGCGCCTCTTCCAGCACCTGCTCAGGATCCACAAGACGGTTGACCATACCAAGTGCGAACGCACGCTCACCGCCTATTGGCAGGGCGGTGGCAATCATCTCGAGGGCGATGTTGGGCGGCAGCACTCGTGGCAGTCGGTACATGCCCCCGGCGGCGGCAACAAGGCCGCGCAGCACTTCGGGCAGACCGAAAGCAGCGCGCGCCGACGCCACCACCATGTCGCAGGCCAGTACCAGTTCGCAGCCACCTGCCAGCGCCTTACCGTTAACCGCCGCGATCCACGGCTTGGTGCGCTCCGCGAACACAAGACCGGCAAAGCCATTGCGCTCGGTGAAGAGTTGGTCGCCGCGACCGGCGTGCACCTCCTTGAGATCGGCGCCCGCGCAAAAGACGTCGGCGTGAGAACTTGCCAGCACTACGGCGCGGATGCTCGGAGCGGCCTCGGTGGCGTCGACGATGGCCTCGAGCGCGTTGGCGATCTCAACGCTCACGGCGTTACGCGCATCGGGACGGTTCAGCGTGACGAGCGCGGTGTGGCCGCTGAGGATCTCGAAGCGCACCACCGCGTCGGATGTGGTTAAGTGTTGAAGTTCTGTTGTCATGTTCCGTTTCTTTCAGCACTTTGTGCGTTCATGCAATGCAATGCCGTACGACCAGGTCGTGCGAGCCACCTTGCGCCGAGCGCGTGGGCTTCAATCCAAGGCGCATTCGAGTAGCCCGTCATCCGCTTTGCGCAGAACGGCGGTGCGGCCCACGGGCGAGCGGTCCATACGCATCAGTGCGTCGATGCTTCGGTGGTCGCTTGCCGGGACACGCACCAGCGTACGGGCATGGTCGTTGGTCACGCCCACGACCACGCCGTGGGTGGGCGCACCGTTCCGATCGAACAGCACCGTGCTGGTTTCCACCCGGACGGAACCGATGGCCTCTGTTGCGATGAGCGGCGCCGTCGTCGACACAGCGTGCGCCACCGCCCGCTCGGGCGCATGCGCTTCGACTGGCCAGGGCCGGGCGCCGCCGCCCAGCATGAGCGCATGGTGCTTGGTGACAAACTCACCCTGCCCGTAGACGAGGCCGCAGGCCGCCGGGTTGCCGCGCAAGCGGCCCACCATCGCGGCGACCGCATGCGTCATGTAGTTGTTCAACGGCGCCCCGAAAAAGGTCAGTCCACCCGTGACCGAGATCGGGCAATCTGTGTGCATGTCCAGTACACGGCGCGCCATCTTGGGCACACAGGGAAAGCAGCTGTAGAGTTCGAAAAAATCGGTGCCCGTGCCCGTCAAATCGCACTGCGCCATTACGTCACCGAGCACCTTGTCCTGTGCGCGCGACTCGCGGAAATTCTCGCGGCTCAGCCAATCCCTGGGTTCGTTGGCCGCCGCGCCCGGTCCTATGTGGACCAAGCGGCTTTCAGGAATTCCGGCTGCCCGCGCTCGCGCCAAGCTCGTGACAATCACAGCAGCGCCCTGATTGACGACCGGATTGGCCACCATCAGCTTGGAATACGGCCAGGCGATGGGCCGGTTGGACGGCGAAACCGTCGCGATGTCTTCAGCGCTGCGCGGCTGGCGGAGAAAGGCATGCGGATTATCGGCTGCAATGCGCGAGAGCCCCGCCCACAGTTCGGCAG
This sequence comes from Burkholderiaceae bacterium, assembly GCA_039931935.1. GTDB lineage: Bacteria > Pseudomonadota > Gammaproteobacteria > Burkholderiales > Burkholderiaceae_F > JACCZX01. Next base: position 2,504 of record JBDTQZ010000015.1, read on the forward strand.
ATTCAGATTGTCCTTCAGCAGGCGTCTGTCCCCACGCGGCCTGACACGCTATCTCGTACAAGGGATACACGAACACGGGCTGATCCAGCCCATGCGCGCGCGCCAATGGGTGCAGGTAGCTCCGATCGCGGGGTTTTTTCCATGTGGCGGCGCGCTCTTTCCATGGCAGTTCAACCGATTCGCGGCGCGCGAGGCGCATGGTGTACTCTGCCTCACCGCCGCACACGGCCGCGACCTCGCTCTCACCGGCAGCGATCCGGCACGCAGCCTCGTGCAGGAAGCGAATCGGGGTCTCGCCACCGATAGGACCATAGTTCTGATGCCGCGGATCTATTCCGAGGCGCGACGCCAGCACGCCCAGGGGATCCTGGTAGGGCCAAGACACGGAATGGACTACGTCGAGCGCGTCGATCTGGGCGAGCCAGCCGCCCTGCCCATCCTCGTCGGCGCGCTCGAGCGCGCGCGCCATCAACTCCGAGGGCTCCAGGCCATCCCCGGCGAGCACCGGCCGATCGACGATTTCGCCCACGCCGACGATCACAGGGATGCGATCGGGACGTAGAACATCGTTAAGTTGCTGCATAGGATAGGCCTCTTTGGTTCGCGCGCTCAGTCCAGTACTTACTGCGGCTTGATGCCAGCTTCGCGCACTTTGGCGCCCCAGATCTTGATCGACTTCTCTACATACACCCGGAAATCTTCTGGGCTGTTGGTCACGACCTCACCGCCCACGCTTTTGCGGTACTCAACGAATTCGGGCAGGTTGACGATCTCGTGGATTGCCTTGTTCAGCGTATTCACGATGGCCTTGGGCGTTCCGGCTGGCGCGAAAAAGCCACCCCACGCCACCAGGTCCTGGTCGGTGCGGCCCATGGCCTCGTTCATGGTGGGCAGCTCCCGCATCGCGACGATACGCTTAGGCGAGGTGACGGCCAGTGCGCGCAGCGGACCACCAGGTACCAGGAAAGCCATGGACGCGCTGACATCCACGAACATGAACGACAGGTTGCCGCCCAGCAGATCAGTGATGGCCTGCGGCGTGCCCTTGTAAGGCACAGCGACCGCATCTTTGATGCCTGCAGCGCGAACGAAGGATGCGCCAGAGATTTCACCGCTGCTATTGCCGTAGCCATAGCTGGCTTTGGTCGGATTGGTCTTGAGCCAGGCGACCAATTCATTCACGCTCTTGATCGGCAGATCGCTTCGCGTCACCAGCAGGAACGCCGTTTCGTTGGTCAGGGTGATGGGCTCGAAATCCTTGGTCGGGTCATAGCGCAGCTTCTTGAACAGCGCGGGGTTGGCTGACTGGGTAGAGTTGGTGGTGTTGAAAATCGTGTAGCCATCGGGTTTGGCTCGCGCCACATATTCCGCAGCGATCTGACCCGAGGCGCCACCCATGTTGTCCACCAGGAACGTGCCTTTGAGTCGTTCACCCAGTTTTTCTGCAACCTTGCGCGCGAAAATGTCCGTGGCGGCGCCGGCTGAAAACGGAACTACGATTTTCACCGGGCGATTCGGATAATCCGCCGCAAATCCAGGAAAACAGGCGCAAACCGTCAGGGCAGCCAGCACCAGAGCCCGCCGCGTGTTGGAAAAATGCTTTTTAAGCTTGGTCATGATTTCACTCCGTTTCGGGATTGGGGAAAGCGCGAATCAGGAAGGCCTCGGCCCCGCCATCGCCCTGCGCCGCATAGGCATGCTCAGCGCCGTCCGGGATGAACACAAAATCGCCAGGTACCGCATGGAAAAGGTCGCCATCGATCTTTCCCGTGAGCTTTCCGCTGCGGACAAACAGGACCTGCTCAAGCCCGTGGAGCGCATGGTTCGTAGCGCCGCCACCAGGCAACAGCTTTACGTCAAACACTTCCATGTGCTCGGCACCTGATTTCGCTGCGTCGATGATGGGTTCAAAGATCGCACCGGCATAGCTGGGCGTATCGAGCCGCGGACGCTTGGCAATCGCCTCCTGCACGCCCGGGGCGGAATCAGCGGCGTAGCCTGGCGAGCTGTTGTTCTCGCACACCACCACAGCGTCGCGGTTTTCCGCATAGGGCGGAGCGTAGATCACGATGGTCTTGACCGGTTCGTCACTCGTCACGGTGAGGCGGTGTGGCGTGCCCCTGGGATAGAGGCGCCAGGCACCCGGGCCAACCTCGCGCTCGGCCCCGCCCACCTCGGCGATGCCTCCGCCCTGGAACATGAACCCTGCCTGCTCCAGGTTGGGGTGAAAGTGGCGGCTCGCGCCATGGCCCTTGACGATGGTTCCGATCAACACTTCGAGGAACTTGGCGCCCACTGTCTCTCTGCTGACCAAGCGCTGGTTCGATGTGCCCGTATGGTTGGCCGGGGAGTACCCCGCTATACCTTGTACAGATCGCACGTATTTGGATTGCGTTGCTTCGGTCATGCCTTCTTCTCCAATAAGCGCGCAGGCACGCGCACCGGCATGCGCAGCAGGATCTGCCCCAGCGACTTGCCAAGCTTGTCAAGACGCATCGACGCCAGGCCGCCGCCGTCGAGCGCACGCTTCATTTCGAAGTTCACGGCATCGATGCCTGGGACCGGGTGTCGAATGACTTCACCCTGTACATAGTGGGCAAAGTACTGCTTTACCCGTTCGGCGGTGACTTCACGCAGCATGTAAGGCAAGAGTGCCTCGCTGCGGGCAATGACACCGATGTTGGAGGTGTCGCCCTTGTCACCGCTGCGCGCCACCGCGATGCGGATGAGCGGCACCTCGACGTCGTCCTCGGCGTGCTCAGGCGCGCTGTCCTTCCAGAACGGCGGCACCTGCGTCGCTGGCTGCGCGCTGGCGTCGTAGGGGCGGCCGGGCGGCACCTCGATGGTCCGCGCCGCGCCGTCTCCCAGCGTCATCTGCGAGAACACTTCCGACTTGGGCACTAAAAAAGAGAACAGGCGCACCAGCGGCGACACCGACGGCCGGCCAGGCGCAAGACCTGAGACCGTGCCAGGCGAGAACGAGGTGCCAGAAGGCGCGATCTCGCGTGCGAACAAGGCGAGCGCCTCCTTCTTCGTATGGCGTGTGGTGATCTTCACCACCGCTTCGAAGGGCTGCTGCGCGTCGGGATTCGCGTTGGCTCCGTAGGGTTCCTCGACGCCCAGGAGTTCAAGGTTCGTCGTGGTGTAGTCGCCAAGCCCTGCCTCCTTCAGCATGCGGCTGGTGCGGGTGAGGATCGCCTCTCCCGTGCGAAGCGCCTTGGCGGCCGCTTCGAAGCCCACGATGGCCAGCACGCCAGCACACGTGAATCCATCCTGGTAGGTGGCCGACACTTTGTAGGCATCAGTCGGTGCGCTGCCACGGGCACCGCGAACCAGGACGTGATCTGCATCCAGCTGTGTGATCTCAACGGCGGAGAAGTCGCAGATCACATCCGGCAGGATATAGGCTGCGGGATCATGAATTTCGTACAGCATCTGCTCGGAGACCGCCAGCGCCAGGATCTTGCCGCCGGTGTTTTCCGGCTTGGTCACGACGAAGCTGCCGTCAGGCGCGCATTCAACGATCGGGTAGCCGATTTTGTCCCAGTCTGGGATGGTTCTCCAGTCGGTGTGCAGGCCGCCCGTTGCCTGGCAGCCGCATTCGATGATGTGGCCGGCGAGCGATGCGCCCGAGAACTGGTCATAGTCTTCCGGCTTCCAACCAAACTCGTGAATCAGCGCACCCAGCACCACGGCGCTGTCCACAACGCGGCCGGTGATCACCACATCGGCACCAGCGGCCAGGGCTGCCGCAATCGGCATGGCACCCAGGTAGGCGTTGGCGCTGATCAGCTTCTCGGGAATCGGCGCGCCGGTGTAGAAGTCCTTGATGCCCTTCTCCTTGAGCGACGGCAGGAGCGGCATTACGTCGTCACCATGGACGATCGCGACCTTGACCTTGACGCCCAGTTCCTCAGCGAGCTTTTCCACTGCCTGCGCACACGCGGCGGGATTGATGCCTCCCGCATTGGAGATGACCTTGATGCCACGCTCCACACAGCGCTTGAGGGTGTCGCGCATCGCGGCGTTGACGAAGTCGGTGGCGTAGCCCAATTCGGGCTTCTTGGCGCGTGCGGCGGCCAGGATCGACATCGTCAGCTCGGCCAGATAGTCGAACACGAGATAGTCGATATCGGCGTCAACCAGCTGATTGGCGCCGACAGCGCTGTCGCCCCAAAAGCCGGAAGCGCCGCCTATGCGAATGGTTTTTTTGTTGGTGGTCATATCAGCGTCCCGTCCAGACAGGTTTGCGTTTTTCCTTGAATGCCGTTCGGCCTTCGATGGAGTCTTCGGTCTGCGACATCAGCGCTATCTGGCTCTCCATGAACTTGATAGATTCTTCGAAAGACATCGCTTCGATGGCATAGGTGGCGTATTTGCCGCGGCGAATCCCGCTGGGCGACTTGTCCACCAGACGGTCAATCATCTTCTGCACCGCTGCATCGAGCTCGGCTGCGGGAACCACAGCGTTGAGCATGCCCATCTCCAGCGCCTCCTTTGCCGACACCGGTTCACCGGTGAAGCACAGCTCCATCAGACGGCGACGTGGCACGACGTGCTGCAGCACCGATAGCACCTGCATCGGGAACACGCCCACCTTTACTTCGGGCAGACCGAAGAGCGCATGGTCCGCAGCAATGGCCATGTCGCACATGGCCAGCAAGCCCATACCGCCGGCCATGCAGGTGCCGTTGATGCGGCCGACGATCGGTACGTTCGATTCGCGCGCCAGCCGGAACAGCTGCGGGAGCGACTTGTTGCGCGGCTGCGAGTAGTCAGGCTTGAACGCCTTGCCGGAGGCCAGGTCGGCGCCCGCACAGAAGGCTTTTTCACCCACGGCCGTCAGCACGATGACGCGCAGGTCGGCATCATCCTGGCCCAGCCGCAGCTGCTCGCAAATGCCTTCGAGCACATCTGGACTGAGCGAGTTGCGCTTCTCTTCTCGGTTGATTGTCAGGGTGAGAACGGGGCCATCCCGGCGCACCAACAGTTCCTTGTTTTCCATTGTCTGCCTTTCGTGTTTATCAGTGAGTGAACAAAGTCTCGTGAATGAGTGCCGGTCAGATGACCGAGCAGCTGCGCATTTCTTCGATTGCGGCGTCGCTGTAGCCTATTTCCCGCAGGATTTCCTCGGTGTGCTCGCCGAGGCGTGGCACCGGCCGGTGGTTGTCCGGTGGTGTCCCCGACCATTCGCTGGGCACGCCTAGGTCGAGGATCTTGCCGACTGTCGGGTGCTCGACTTCCTTGAAGAAGCCGATGTCAGCCAAATGCTCGTCCTTCAGCAAAGAATCGAAGGTGTGCATCGGGAAAACCGGAATGTCGCCGGTTTGAAGGATCTGGCGCCACTCCTCGGTGGTTTTCTTTTCCATTTCGTCCGACACGATTTGGTAGAGATCGTCGATATGTTCAGTGCGCGTGCGGATATTTTCGAAACGCGGGTCAGTCACCAGCAGATCGGCCCGTCCGACCGCAGTGAGGAAGGTTTTCCAGTGGTGGTCGTGGTAGACCAGACAGCACACATAACCATCCTTGGTCTTGTAAGGACGGCGGTTGGGCGACATCACGCGCGGATAGCCAAAGTCGCCCTGGGGCGGCACGAAGGTGTGCCCGTACAGGTGATCGCCGAGTACATACGGCACCATGGTCTCGAACATCGGGATTTCCAACGCCTGGCCAAGCCCGGTCTGTGAGCGGGCGTAGAGCGCGGCAGCAATCACGCCAAAGGCATAGATACCCACCGAACGGTCGGCAATGGTCGTAGGCAGGTAGCGCGGCACGCCATCAGTGGCTTTGGCCAAGGCTACCGGGAGCCCGCTGGCCGCCTGGATCATGTCATCGAAAGCGGCCATCTTGGCGTAGCGCCCGCGTTGTGAGAAGCCGACCATGCCGGCGTAGACCAGGCGCTTGTTGATCTTGGCCAAACGCTCGTACCCGAGCCCCAGGCGGCCCATGGCTGCGGGGCGGACGTTGTACGCCAGCACATCGGCGGTTTCGACCAGCTTGAGCACCGCCTCGATGCCGGATTCCTGCTTCAGGTCGAGCACGATGCTGCGCTTGTTGCGGTTCAACCCCAAGAACAGCGGACCCAATCCCAAATCGCCTTGTGGGCCCACGCGCCGCGTGGAGTCACCCTTGGGCGCCTCAACCTTGATGACGTCGGCGCCAAGGTCGCCCAAGTACTGCGTGGCCGAGGGCCCCATGAACACGGTGGTCATGTCGATCACCCGGACGCCTGCAAGCGGGCCAGTCGTGTTGGGAGCCTTTTTTTCCTGAGACATTTTCAAAATCCCTTTAACGAGTGAAATACAGCCAAATTCAAACTAGCCAGCGTAGGCCTGATGCACTTTGAGAAAGCGACGCCGGGATAGCTGTTTGTTTTTCTTTTGATCGTGCGGAAGACAACAGCGTTCTTTTTCTTTTCATAAATGCACAAGCACTTTCTGAATTCGCACATCACCCTTCGAATTTCGCCTGACTGGGCCAGACAAACTGCGGCTCGCGTTTGTTTCTGAAACGGTCCACCGCCTCGCGGTGGTAATCGGAAGAAAATGCAATGCCCTGGGCGGCGCATTCGTATTCGACCATCGAGCGAAAATCGGACGACAGCGACATGTTGAGCCCCGTCTTGGCCATGGCGGTCGCGGCCGCCGAGGTTGTGGCGAGTGCTTGTGCGAGTACCAGGGCGCGCGCCAATGCGTCGCCCTCTGGCACGACCTCAAGCGCGATCCCGTATTCGAACGCTGTCCGGGCGTCGATCTCCCTGCCGGTGAGCATCAGCTCCTTGGCCCGCTGGACGCCGACGATGCGCGGCAGGGTGTAAAGCGAACAGGTGTCAGGCACAAGGCCGACCCGCGGGAACGACATGCAGAACCGCGCCGATTCGCTGGCGACGACGAGGTCGGCGAGCAGCACGGTCGCAAAGCCACCGCCGAACGCACAGCCTTCGACTGCGGCGATAACTGGCTTGTCCGAGGTATACAAGCGCTCGGCGCGGCGCAGGGACTTGCGCATGCGCTTGCGGCCGGTCTCGGCATTCATGCCATTCGTGCTATGCATAGAATGGATGTCGCCGCCAGCGCAGAAGTGACCGCCGCGTCCTGTCAGCACCAGCGCACGTATGCTTTCGTCGGCCAGATAGTGTTCGATGGCCTCGGCCACCGCGTCGCCGCTCTGCAGGCTCATGGCGTTGCGCCGCCCTGGCACATCGTGCGCCACCACGACCACGTTGCCGTGGACTTCGACATCGACCCCCGCACCCCACTTCGTGTCTGCCATGCTCAGCTCCTTGATTTCAGATCATTCACCGCGTGGAGAGATACTATGTGGCGACCGGATATTCGTCCAATGACTAATTGGCACATGAAATCATGAAATTGGCTCATGAACTCGGAGTGGCGAGCGCCGTTGCCAAGTCGCGTGCTCTGTGGGAACGACCGGTGGGGTGCGATGCCCTTCTGAGTGCGTTGGCGCAGGTTGCAGCGCACGGGCTGCGCGGCATCCCTGCGCTCGCGTAGGTGCTGCCAAGTCTGTGAAGTGGAGGAACACGCGGTCGCGCGAGCCGCTGGCGCCTATGGCGCCAGCCGTGATCGCATTACTCCATCCTGCTATGAAAGCAGTGTTCCAGCTCTGTTTTCAGCCACGCAATGCCCGAATCGGATTCCACTTGCGAATTCCAGTACAAGTAGAACTCGACGGGCTCGGTCGCGATCGGGAAGGCGAACATATTGTTCCTGGCATGGCGGTTCACCACGGTCGCGTAATGGTTGGGCATGGTTACCAGCAACTCGCTGTTCGCCACGATGCTCATGGCGCCGACATAGCGCTGCACTTGCATGCGAATCGATCGTGAATAGCCGGCACGGCTCAAAACGGTGTCTTCGTCGGAGGTGTAGCTCCCGTCGTTGACCACTGCCAAATGGTCGCATTGGAGGTATTGCTCGATGCTGATCGCATCGCCCTTCGCTATCGGGTGTTGCTGGCTCGCGAGCACCACCAGACTGTCGGTCGAAATCAGCGTTCGGCGCAGATTGGCATGGCGCAATGCGGCTGCCGAGACGGCCGAATCGATGCGGCCGTTCAATAATGACTCTTCCAATTGGGCGTGGTCCAGGCGGATGGAATTGAGGCCAATGCCTGACCCACTAGCTAGAATTCGTTGCACTATGCTCGGGAGGATGAAGGCTTCCAAGCGCTCGTCC
>JBDTQZ010000016.1:0-10642 GCA_039931935.1 Burkholderiaceae bacterium
GACGCCGGCCAATTGATGAACATGCTGTTCGGCAATTCATCGCTGCAGCCGGATGTCGAGCTGATCGATATCGAAGTTCCGGCCACGCTGGCCCAAGTATGGGGCGGACCAAATCAGGGCATCGCCGGAATGCGCCGACATACCGCTACCTACGGGCGTCCACTAACGTGCACCGCACTGAAGCCGATCGGCTCGACGCTTGAAGCGCTGGCTCAACTGTGCAGGGTCTTTGCCGAATCCGGCATCGATGTGATCAAGGATGATCACGGTTGGGCCAATCAGCGCACGGCGCCCTTCGCCGAGCGCGTGCCTGCGTGCCAGCGGGCAGTTGCCGAAAGCAATGCTGCACGCAGCCATGGCCGTTCGTTGTACGCGCCGAGTCTGTACGGCCATTACGGCGAGATGCGCGCCCAACTCGAGCTGGCCCGTCGCGAAGGTGTACAGCTCGTCTTGATTGCCCCGATGGTGTGTGGAGTCGCCACGCTGGTTGCACTGAAACGAGAATTCGCCGGCATGATGTTCATCGCGCACCCTTCGCTCGGCGGTCTACGCATTGCGCCTCAGGCATTGTTCGGAAAACTGTTTCGCCTGTTCGGTGCTGACGCGGTGATTTTTCCGAATCACGGTGGCCGCTTTTCGTTTTCGCGCGACGCATGCGAGGCAATTGCCGCGTACAACACGCAGCAATGGCACGACTTGAAGCCGGCATTGCCCACGCCCGCCGGAGGAATGAGTGTCGAACGCGCCGCAGAAATGGTCGCTGAGTACGGGCACGATTCAATGTTGTTGATCGGCGGCGCACTTCTGGCGGCACGCGAACAACTGGCGGCGCGCAGCAAAGAGTTTGTCAGCGCCGTCGCTTCGGCAGCCGCCGATGCGGTGCCCGCATGAGCACGATTCGCAGACTCCGTGCCGACGCATCGGGCGACTTCGCCTGGGAGAACGTCGATCGTCTCAAATACAAGGACGAAGGTAGCGCGCCGTTCAAGGACATCACGCGTCAGGTTCTCTTCTCGCAGCCGGATCAGACATGCGAGCTTCGATATTTTGAGATCGCACCTGACGGATACTCAACGCTCGAGCAGCACCAGCACACCCATGCGGTGTTGATTCTGCGCGGCCGAGGGACAGTGCGGATTGGCACCGACGTGCAGCCGATCGCCGAACATGATCTGGTGACCATCGAGCCACTCACGTGGCACCAGTTCCACGCAGCGGCGGATAGCGCGCTGGGATTTCTTTGCCTGGTTAGCAAAGAGCGCGACAAGCCGTCGCTGCCAACGGTGGATCAGCTGAACGAGTTGCAGCGCTAGGTCGAGCACGCAAGGAACGATGCTCATTCCGCAAAGCGCCGTGTGCCTACTGTCGTTGGCTCTCGCGATGTCGGCCAGCGCCGAAACCGTATACAAGGTGGTGGGTCCAGACGGAGAGATCACGTACAGCGACAAACCTCCGTCCGATCGAGCGCGTACCAACACGCTGGAATTCCGCAACCTGCCTTCCAGTCCGCTGCCTGCGCATGTACTACGCTTTCGTGAGCAGCTAGAGAAAAGCGCAGAAAGCCGGATCAGCGCTGCGCGCGCCCCACGTGCCGGCGACGTGGCGCTGTTCACCGCGAGTTGGTGCGGTCATTGCAAACGTGCGAAGGCGCATCTGGCTGCTGCCCAAATCGGCTATGTCGAATACGACATTGAAAGTGTCGACGGCATGCGCGCGTTCATCGGCGCCGGTGGCAGCGGCGGCGTTCCGCTCCTCGTCGCCGGTGATCGGCGGATTCAAGGCTATTCAGCTGCGGCCTACGATCGACTAGGCACAGCAATTCGGCCGCGTTAGGTTGAGCGAAATGGACTTGCGCTACGAGATCGGATTCGCCGGCGGCGGCGGATCCGGCGGGAGCGGAATGAATTCGTCATGATCGAGGTCGGGTAGCTCCATTCGGCCGGCGCGCCAGTCGGCTTTGGCCTGCTCGATTCTCTCCTTCGATGACGATACGAAATTCCATTCGATGTATCGCTCGCCAACCGGTTCGCCGCCGAGAATCATCAACATCGCGTCGGTGTTGGCGCGAACGAGCGCATCACCGGTTGGCTTGAAAACGAGCATCTGCCCGCTGCCGAAGTGGCGTCCATCCACCGCTACGCTGCCGGAGACGACAAACGCGGCGCGCTCGGTGTATTCGTTCGGCAACGAGATCGTCGCACCCTGCGTTAGCTGTACGTGGGCATAGAACATCGGCGAATGAGTTGCCGCTTCAGCTCGTACTCCGTGTAACTCGCCGGCGACTATGCGGAGCCACGCGCCCCGCTCCTCTATCGCGGGAAGCCCGCCGCCCGCATAGTTGGCAAAGCTCGGTGCTGTCTCCTCGTCCTCACGCGGCAGCGCAACCCACGCCTGGATACCGTGCATCGGTCCGCCTTCAGCTCGTGCCTTTTCGAAACGCTCGGAGTGCGTAATCCCGCGTCCAGCGACCATCCAATTGACTTCGCCAGGCCGGACCGCCTGCTCGGAGCCGACGCTGTCACGATGCATGATCTCGCCTTCGAACAAATATGTGACGGTTGACAATCCAATATGCGGGTGCGGCCGCACATCCACCGTCCGCGGAATGCCGCGCATAAGTTCGGCCGGACCGAAGTGATCGAAGAAAATAAACGGACCCACCATGCGATGCTTTGCAAACGGCAGCACACCGCCCTACTTCGAATCCACCGAGATCATGGCGGCGTTGGTCGATCACCAGTTGCAGCGTCATGGCTAGCCTGTTCGATTACCCTGTCGCACCAATTCAATTGCACTCACTATGCCTGATGCCGATCAACGCAATTCCCGAAGAAGCGTGATGACGATATTGCTGCAAGTTTCAGATGCGCACTTCGGCACTGAGCAGCCGCCGGTGGTGCAGGCACTGCTCCAATTGGCACGCGCCGAAGTTCCCGACCTGGTGGTGATGTCGGGAGACATCACGCAGCGCGCGCGCCGTCGTCAGTTCACCGCTGCGCGCGCCTTCATCGACGAATTGAAACCCGCTGCTTTCTTGACAATTCCCGGCAATCACGACATTCCGTTGTTCAACCTCGCATTGCGCGCATTCGCACCGTACGCAAACTACTCGCGCGCGTTCGGCGAGAACCTCGAACCTGAATTCGAATCCGCTCACTTACTGGTGATCGGCGTCAACACAACGCGGCCGCGCCGGCACAAGGACGGCGAGCTATCCGTGGAACAGATCGACCGTGTGACGAAGCGACTGCAGCGCGCAGCGGCATCGCAATTACGTGTCATTGTCGTGCATCAACCGGTCCTCGCCATTCGCCCCAGCGACGAAGACAACCTGCTCGACGGTCATCGGCAAGCCGTGCCGGCCTGGGCCGCTGCCGGCGGTGACATCATCATGGGCGGACACATCCATCTGCCGTATGTACGCTCGCTGCGAACGACCTTCGGCGCCCTACCGCGCGACATATGGACCGTGCAAGCCGGCACGGCGGTTTCTTCGCGCATCCGCGAGGGCATCACCAACTCGGTGAACCTAATCCGCTGCGACGGAGACCAATCGCCGCGCCGATGCGCAGTGGAGCGCTGGGATTACGTTTCGACGCTTGGCCGCTTCGAGCTGCACTCGAGCCAGGAGCTGTCGTTCGAAAGCGTGTGACACGAATAGTTAGCATGCGCGCTCGTCACTTCATACGCCCTCCTGCCGGTGGTCGGCGCCACAAGCTTGCCAGCCAGGGCTGCTGGTCGCGCGGCAACCCCGCAGGCCGGTAATAGTGTTCCAGCTCGATGAGTCCGGCGTCGGTCACAAAGCGCCGCCATGTGTCGAGGTCGTGGTAAGCGCCGTAGCGCCCGCGATTCCATCCTTCCTCATTGGTGCCGCGGGGGTTGGAGCTGAACAGCACACCAGCCGGCTTCAGCGTCGCATACAACTGACGCAGCACACGCGGCAATTGCTCAGATGGCACATGAAACAGGGCGGCGTTTGCGAACACGCCATCGAAATGCGCATCCGGAAGATTGAGTTCGAGGAAATCCTGTTGCCACACTTCGCATCCCGTATCGGCGCGCGCCATCTCAACGAACCGCGCTGCGCCTTCCAGACCGATCGGAACATGGCCAAGCGCGGCAAACGCCTTTAGGTCGCGCCCCGGGCCGCAACCGAAATCAAGAATTGTGAATGGAGGTTCGGCTTCGATATGACGCAGCAGCGCGTCGATGTTCTGACTCACATCGTGCGTGCTCGTACCATCGCGAAAATCCTCAGCACGCTGGTTGTAGTGCTCCAGCGTTCGCGCGGCAATCGTTTCCGAATTAGACGCACTCATTTCAACGGGTTCCAGTTACTACGTTGCTCATCGCATAGAGCGTAAGCCAACTCACGCACAAGCGGCACTGCACGCCTCGGTTGCGAATCGACTCCGCAGTAACATCCGTCTCTGCCTAATGCTCGGCACATGAAACGCGTGTCTGAACAGACTCCCGTCACATTCCTTTTCACGGATATCGAGGGCAGCACCCGACTCTGGGAGCAGCAGCCCGAGCGAATGCCGCTGGTGATGGCGCGTCATGATGCGATCTCCAGGAGTGTGGTCGAACGCAACCGTGGAACGATCGTGAAGATGACCGGCGACGGCGTACACGCTGCGTTTGACCGCCCGCTCGATGCATTGATCGCCACTCTGGATATTCAGCAGCAGCTCTCAACAGCGGAGACAGCCGGCGGCCTGCCGCTACCGTTGCGCTGCGGACTGCATGCAGGAATTGACGAACGTCGCGATGGCGACTTCTATGGCAGGTCGGTCAATCGCGCGGCACGGATCATGTGCACCGCCCATGGTGGCCAGATGTTGATGTCGAGGGCGGTCGCAGAGCAAGTCGATGGAATGCTCCCGAATGGTGCATCTCTACGTGACCTAGGCGTGGTGCGACTCCGCGACCTGTCGACGCCGGAACACATCTTTCAACTGCTGCACCCGCAACTGCGCGCCGATTTTCCTGCGTTGCGATCGCTGGAGGGCACGCCGAACAACCTCACGCAACAGCTGAACTCTTTCATCGGCCGCGAACGCGAGCTCGCAGAGATCCGGGAAATGCTTGAGTCGAACAGGTTGGTAACGCTGCTGGGTATGGGGGGCATCGGCAAGTCACGACTCTCAACGCAGCTCGCCGCAGATGTGCTTGATGACTTTCCGGATGGGGTTTGGTTTGTCGAACTCGCAGCGCTATCGGACCCAAACTCCGTGCCGCAGGCGGTCGCGTCTGTTGTCGGCGTTAAAGAGGAAGTTGGACGTCCGGTCATTGAGGCGTTGACCAAGTATGTCCGTGAGCTGCAACTGTTGATCATCCTGGATAACTGTGAGCAGGTCGTGCATGGCTGCGCGGATCTCGCGAAGCGACTGCTGCAAGCCGGACCAAAAGTTAAAATTTTGACGTCGAGTCGGGATTACTTGCAGGTGGCCGGCGAAACGACTTATCACCTCTCTACCCTCTCCGTGCCCGACATACAGCAGAAGACAGACGTCAGGTCGCTGATCCAGCACGAAGCCGTGCGGCTGTTTGTTGACCGTGCGTCAGCAGCACGGCAGGCTTTTGGACTGAACGAGGACAACGCTTCGTCTGTTGTCGACATTTGTCGACGGCTGGACGGGATTCCTTTGGCCATCGAGCTGGCTGCAGCGCGCATTCGTGCTCTCTCCCCGGAGGCAATTGCCGCGAGGTTGCATGACCGCTTCAGACTGCTCGTCACTGCGGATCAAACCGTCCTGCCGCGCCAGCGCACTTTGCGGGCGCTGATCGATTGGAGCTATGACCTGCTGACTGAGGCGGAGCGCACGATATTTCAGAGGCTCTCCGTATTCGCAGGTGGATGGACGCTCGCAGCGGCCGAGGCGGTTTGCGCGGCCAAGGACCTGCGCCTCGAAGAAGTGCTGGATTTGCTGATCTGCCTCGTGGAAAAGTCGCTGGTGGTGCTGGAGGTCAGCGGCGATCGGTACCGTATGTTAGATACGGTGCGCCATTATGCGCACGAGAAGTTGGCTGAATGTGGAGATGAGACCGCAGTGCGTGCTCGGCATCTCACATTCTTTCTAGAGCTGGCAGAAGGGGCACGACCGGAGCTGGCGGGCCCCGAACAAGGCATCTGGTTGAGTCGTTTAGATCTCGATCACGAAAATCTTTTGTCCGCAAATGCTTGGAGTGAAAGCTTGCCGAATTCTGGAGAACTTGGATTGCGATTGGTCCACGCGCTACGTCCTTACTGGATTTACCGCGGCGTACTAACGCTGGGTTTCAAACTTAGCGCAGACGTACTCGCACGTTCGGGCTTGCAGGAGCGAAATGAGGCCCGATGTCGAGCACTTGCTGGCGCTGGGCAAATGCTTTTTTTTATGGGCCGCGAGGCCGAGGCAAAGGCATTCCTATCCGAAAGCTTGGCAATCGCGCGCGAAATCGGGAGCGTCACGTGGGTGGCGGCCGTGCTTCAACCGCTTGGAATGGCGTGCGTTGCGGATGGCGACATCGTTTCCGCTCGAAACCATTTAGAGGAGGCGGTCACATTAGCGCAAGACTTGGGAAACAAGCGGGAGTTATCTGCCGCGCTGAACGCACTCGCAATGCTTCATCGAGCGGAGGGAAGCCTCGATCAAGCACAAACACTCCATGAAAAATCTCTTACGCTTGCGCGAGCATTGGGCGAACGCACTTACATAGCGGGTGCGCTTCTAAGTCTCGCCATGCTATCGATAACGCGCTCTGCGAATGAGGTTGCCCGCAAAATGCTTACGGAAGCGCTATCCATCGCGGAGGAAACGCGTTCCGCACCGACGGTGCAGAGTGCGTTGGAGGTTTGCGCCGGCCTCGCCGCCGCACATGAGGACTGGCTCATTGCCGCCCGATTTTTTGGCGCAGCGGAAGCACTGGCCAAACAAGTCGGACTGCGGCGGGATCCCGCAGACCACGCATTTTTGGCGCCACTCATTAACACGGCAAAGCAGGCGCTTGACCGGAGCACGTTTTCATCTGCGGAATCGCTGGGCCAAGCGCTAACATCCGATCAAGCGTTATCGGAAGCGCGTAAATGGTTGAATGAATGGAGTGCATCATGCACGCCGCTTACATGTTGACAAATGCCGGATCGCGCTCGATCGTCTTCTTTGTCTCGACATCTTCGACCCGGATCGTGTACTTATAGACACCCGGCACCCGGTGCCTGTTGAGGCAACTAAATTCAGAGTCGTTCCGCCAAGAGCAGTTAACAATCTCGTCTTGCCGATCTAGCCCCACCCCGCCCGCTACGCGGCGATCGGAGAGCCTCCCTTCGATAACGATGCCATTTTCCTTCGGAAACCTATAGCGCGTGCTCTTCGGCAACTGCCAGACAACCGTGACGTCTCGCTCATCCGGAAAGAAAAAGAGAACGTCCTGATTTAGGGCAATGCGTCCGTCCGCGACGGTTACCTGCGGGCGGCTCCGCTCCTCTAATGATGGTACGAACTTAATGCTTGAACAGCCTGATAACAAAAGCGCGCATGCGATGGTAATAAGCGGCCATTTCTTCATTTTTTTCTCCTCGGCAAAACTCACACCGAATCTTAGCGCTGCAAACGCGCAACACTACGAATATTCACGCGCAAATTTCATTGACGTGTATCACCCTTGCTTCTTATATTTCGTTCCCCGGCGCTAACGCCGGTTAGTGGAGGTCTTGAGATGTTCAACCTGGGCAGCAATCAACCAACGTCGTCGCGAATTCTGTTCGCGGCGGTGGGCGTTGGTCGCTCGATGTCGGCAATCGGCATCGTCGCGTCCTGCGCCGGGGAGACGCTGTCTAGTGTGTCCGTGCTGACGATGGGTTCGAGTGGAGGTCCAGGCATGTAGTTGGACCCCTGCTGCCAACGGAAGCCCGGATCGCGTGAACGCCTCCGGGCTTTTTGTTTGTGCAGTCTTAACCCAATGGAGATCGTCATGAGGCACTGGGATCGATGTAGTAGGAAAGGGGACTTCTTTTACGCTGTAATGGTGATAGCCGCCTTCGTGGTCATGCGGTTCAGCTTCTTGGCCGAGGTCGTTGAGTACGCGAGCAGCTTCAGTCATTCGGAGGAGGCGGCTCACGCTTCTCGCGACGATGCGGACTCGAAAGAGCACGCAGTGGTAGTTGCAGCGAGAGAGAAGAAATGAGCGGCGCTACTGCGCGCCAGCGGATGTGTGACTCACCCGGTCGCATGTCTCTGGCCGAGCCGCTTCGTATCAGAAGTTTGTTTAAAAAAGAACCCGCTTCTCATTGAGAAGCGGGTTTCTTCACGCGCGGATCTTCACCAGATCCTTCGGCACGCTGTCCAGCCCACCGTAGACACTGATCTTGTCGATCTTCTCGGTGACCTTCTCCAGCGTTTCCAGCTCCTTCATTCGCAGTGCGACCGGGTTGTCTTCCATCACCTTCGCGGTGTTGAGCAGGCTGTCGCAGTTACGTCAATGAGGCCGCCGTTTCTTCACGACGACGAATCACGTTCCCCTGCGCAGCCTTTTCGGCTTCCACCACACGGGCCAGGATGGCCTTCATCTCGCCCGGCAGGATGATGTCCTTCACGCCGACGCTCGCGACCTCCATCCCTGCGGCGCGTGCGCGCGCACCAGGCAGCACTCGCGAGGCTGGCCCGCTGACAGCAGTTTGCCGAGAGAATTTGGTGGACCCGCAAGAGCGGGTCGAAATACTTACGATGCGATTAGTGCGGCCGCGGGGCCGGAGATGCTGTTTCTAAGCTGTTCGCGGCGTTGCTTGTTCGCGTGCGGATCAAATCCGAAGCGTTTCCAGGTCGCCGCGATGTCGGTCGCCGCGGCTGGGATGTAGTTGAACCGAAGGTCCAGCAATCGGGTGGCGGGGTTCCGGTTGTCTTGTACATGTCTCATGGCATGCCTCTTAGTTTTCAGTGATGTCATCGTGAACGATGCCCGCAACGCAAACATTTCCGATGCCCTGCCTGATTCTTACGATTGAAACAGAGTGTTCGGTAGCGGGCCATTCACGGACTGCACGGTAGGGCGAACAGTCGGCGAGTGCCGCCGAGCGTTCTGCGGCGGTGCTACTGAATATTCACGACGACAACGCCTAACCCTTGATGCACATGATCTGCTTCAGCGTGTGCGCGACTTCGACCAAATCGGCTTGCGCGGCCATCACTGCGTCGATGTCCTTGGACGCGCCCGGCATTTCGTCGAGCACGCCCGCGTCCTTGCGGCATTCGACGCCCTCGGTCTGCTTGCGCCGATCGTCGACAACTCGCTCCCTTAGCAGGGGAGTGCCTTGCCACCCGGCCAGCCTACCGTGTACTGAATTGACAAAGCGGGTTCACTGCCGGCTTCGAGCCCGTCTACGAAAATCAACTATTGCATCGGCGCGATTGGCCGATGCAGAAAGTTCACAGCCGTTGACCGGTATGGCTCCGACGCCAAGTAAAGACATCCAGATCGAGGGCGCCGCGATCGCCATCGGCGAACGCCATGAAGACGCGCAGGCTGTCCGCACGCCAACACCCCTCGACGGTTTCCCCCGCAAGCGGGCTTGGCTCCAAGTACACATAAACCGCGCGCTGCAAGCCCTCGGGACAGATCGAACCTTGCTCTTCGTACAGGTCTATTCGATCTCCGCGAGTTCCGGTCGCGACCGGTTCCTCAGCCCGAGCAACTGACAGGCTACCCACGAGGATTGAGCCAAGCAGTACCTTCCACAGATGTTTGCCGTATTCCATAGGCGGTGTCCCTTCGACGGATACTCCATGTGGATATACGGCGAGCGAGAGCCTATGTAGTTGCGAGATTCGGAATTGCGGCGTGATTAAATGGACCGCCTTCGGCTCCAATTCAATGGATTGGTTGCAGGCCTCGGGTCGGGGCTTATGAAACCGCCGAGGACGCCTGCCCTCGCGCCTGCAAGTGTCGAAGCCCTGCAGTCGCCGCCTGCGACGCCGGACCGCTACTTCGCAGACGCGATAAACGGACGTGTCGCAGATCCGTTTTTTTGCCGCTTATTCGCCGAGCTTGATGTTGCGATCCTTCGCGACCTTGGTGTACGTGGCGCGCTCGCGCGCCAGGAACGCCGAAAACTCCGACGGTCCCAAGCCCAGCGGATCGACGCCTGCAGCCAACAACCGTTGGCGCGTGGCGGGATCTCGCACTGCGTTGGCGATTTCCGCCGCGATGCGCTGGATTACTGCCGGCGGTGTTTTCGCAGCGGCATAAACGCCCTGCCAGTTGGTGAAGTGGAAGCCGGCAAAACCCGGTAACTCGGCTATCGACGGGATGTCGGGCGTAGCAGCGGAGCGCTTGGCGCTGGTGACCGCAACGATTTTCAGTTTGCCCGACTTGTGGTGCCCAATAACGGGCGGCATGCCGGCGATGCCGATATCCACCTGTCCCCCGAGAAGATCGGTCACCGCCGGCGCCGCGCCGCGATAGGGGATGTGAACGATGAACACGTCGCCGATTGCCTTGATCGATTCGCCGGCAAATTGATGCGAGCTGCCGGTTCCCGGCGTACCGTAGGACAACTTTCCCGGCGAACGCCTGGCGAGCGCAAGCAATTCCTGCATTGTGTTTGCGGGCACCGACGGGTGAAGGACCACCGCGAGCGGGGTCTCGCCAATCAAAGCGACAG
>JBDTQZ010000017.1:0-10590 GCA_039931935.1 Burkholderiaceae bacterium
AATGCGCCATCGAGCGATTCGTCGCGCAGCTTGAACGGCACGTTCATCCGCGAGCGATCTTCCTTGCGCACCGGGTTGTAGTAAAGCTGGCTGGCATCGAGCGCGTCGTACAGCAGATTTGCTTTGGCGATGTTTTTCTTTTCAATTGCGGCGAGCCCGCCCTGCGCCAGCAGCCATTCGAACACCATGCCCGCGATATAGATCGCGTACGTCGGCGGCGTGTTCAGCATCGAATCGCTTTCCGCCTGCTCCTTCCAGTGAAAGGCCGATGGCGTGATCGGCAGCGCACGCTCGACCAGATCCTTGCGCACGATGACTAGCGTCAGGCCGGCGGGGCCTATGTTCTTCTGCGCGCCGCCGTAGATCACGCCGTACTTCGACACATCGATCGGGCGCGACAGGATGTGCGACGACATGTCGGCGACCAGTGGTACTGCGCCGACGTCGGGCGTCCACTGGTATTCGATGCCGCCGATCGTCTCGTTGGTGCACACGTGCACGTACGCGGCGTCGGGCGACAGCTTCCAGCTCGCACGTTCCGGCACGTACGTGAAATTCTTATCTTCGCTCGAAGCCGCGATGTTTACCTGCGCGTACTTCTTTGCTTCCTTGATCGATCTTTTCGACCATTCGCCGGTGTTGATGAAATCGATCGTCTTGCGATCACCGAGCAGGTTCATCGGCACGATGGCGTTTTCGCCGATCGCGCCGCCCTGCAGGAACAGCACTTCGTAGTCGTTGCCGATCGACAGCAGCTTGCGCAGATCGGCCTGGGCCTTGTCCGCGATCGAGATGAACTCGCTGCCGCGGTGGCTCATCTCCATCACCGACATGCCGCTGCCGTGCCAGTCGAGCATTTCCGCTGCCGCGCGCTGCAAAACTTCTTTCGGGAGGACGGCCGGGCCGGCGCTGAAATTGAAAACGGTCATCGGTTCTCGGAAGGGTGACGTTGAGAACAGTGTACGTGCGCGCAAAACGAAGCCATGAGTCAAGTCGAATATCGAATGAACCGCCGGGGCGGACGCCGGTCCTAATCGACATGGAAAATCTCAAGTTGCGTTTGGGCGAGGGCGAAGTCCTTCTGGAGCATCTGTTGAGGAGGGATGTCGATATTGCGCACGATTGTGGCGGCGTGCTCGCCTGCACAAGCTGCCGCGTAGTCATACGCGAAGGGCTCGAGCACTTGCAGACGCCGAGCACCGAGGAGCTCGACTTGCTGGATCGGGCGGACAGCAGGGTCCGGAACGAGCGTCTCGCGTGTCAGGTGCGAGGCGCAGGCGAGCTCGTCGTCGCGATTCCGCGCAGCGAAGCGCCCGTGCGCGCGATCCTGCGTCCAGTTTTTGTCACCGCACGCGCTGCAAAGCATCTGGCGGCGCAACTCGCGAAGCATCCGCGCGCACTCGCCGTGCGCCTGGCAGCTCAGCCCTCCGGCTGCTCGGGCTTTCGCTATCGCGTTGATCCGACCGATGCCGTGCAGGAGGGGGACAGAGTCTTCGACAGCGGTGGCGTACGCATCGTGGTCGATGCGACGAGCTTGCCGTACGTTCAGGGCACCACGCTCGATGTCGTCGAGGAGGGGCTGGCGCGGCGCCTGCGTTTCGACAACCCCAATGCACGGCAGAGCTGCGGGTGCGGCGAGAGCTTTGGCGTGTGAGGGAGCCAGCGGCTACTTAGCGCATTCGGCCGACTGATTGGGCCAGTAAGCGTTTAGGGGGACGGGGAAACATCCCGGCTTTCGGCAAGCTTCGTCAGCACATTGGCGACAATCCGGTCACATCTGTCACCGTCGAACGAGAAGGCGTCACCGATCACCAGGTCGACATCACGCGACAGGCTTTCGCGCAACAGGCTGCGAGCGCGAAAGAAGCGCGTGCGCACGGTGGCCTCGGGAATCTCCAGCGCGGCAGCAACTTCTGCGACGCTCAATTCCTCGACCGCGCGCAGCATGAATACAGTCCGGAACGCTTCCGGAAGCAGGTCGATCCGGGCTTCCATTAACCGACGCACCTGGGATCGCATCGCGAGGCGATCGGGCTCTCGATCCGGGTCGTCTGCCTCGATGGATTCCTGCGTCTGCCGGTCGATTGGTTCCATGACGGACTCCAGAGGAATGACTTGCGCGCTTTTGCGACCGCGCACCCGCCCCAGCGCTTCGTTGATGACGATGCGGACCAGCCAGGTCGAAAGCTTGGAGTCGGCGCGAAAAGTCGACAGTGCGCGCCACGCGCGCAGATAAGCTTCCTGCAGTGCGTCTTCGGCTTCGGCATCGCTCTTCAGGATGCTGCGGGCCGTACGAAACAGCAGCCGATTGTTCTTGCGCATGATGCGTTCGAAGGCCGATTCGTCGCCTTTTGCAGCGCGTTCCGCCAGTTCGGCGTCGGTTGCGGCAGCTGGCAGCGATGCGTGTTCAAAAGTTCGGGCGGACGTTTGTGTGGCTCGCATATTCACTCTCTAGTCATCAGATGCAGCGGAAAGTCGCTGCGTTCCCGTCTTCTCAAGCCGTTGCGACTTCGACCAGCAAATCCGGATCGAAGCACGGATTCTCATTGACGCCGGCTTTCGCGTATCCACGCGGGTTGCAGACGACGCGTGTGCCTTGCACCGCGTAATCGAAGCTGTCATGCGTATGGCCATGAATCCACAACTGTGCGCGATCAGTGCCGAGCAGATGCTCGGCATCTGATACGAAGCACGCGTTCAGCAGTGAGTCGGCGTACCTCGGATGGATGCTGTCGCGCGACGGCGCGTGGTGGGTGATCACCACCGTGGGTCCCGCATGCGCAATGGCAAGCTGGCGGTCGAGCCAATCGGCGTGAAGCGCGAACAGCGCCGTGGAATCCGCCGGAGTGAAGACGTCACTGGACTCGTCGCCGATGCGGATGCTGCTGAAATCACGCATGAAGTTGCGCGCCTCGGCCATCGCTGCGCCTCTGAGGTCAGCGCCGCCGAACAGCATGAAGTCGGTCCAGAGCGTGCTACCGAGAAAGCGCACGCCGTCGATCACGATGTCGTCGTCGTCGAGCACGTGCACGTGGCTGCCGGCACAAAGACGCTTGAGTTCGTCTGCCGTGCCTTCAATGCTGCCACCATAGAATTCGTGGTTGCCGAGGACATAGAGCACCGGCTTGTCGAAGCCCAGAGCCCACGCGGCAGACTCACGCGGGCGTGCGATGTCTCCTGCCAGGATGACCACGTCCGCATCATTTCGTGGCCTGTCCATTCCATCGACGCTCAGGTGCAGGTCAGACAGCACGTTGAGTTTCATTGCGTCGGTCAAGGGTGGGTTCGCGGTATTGGGGTCACGTGCACCGACATTGTGACTCTCAGCACTGCGCAAGTGCGACTGCACCTGAATGCGACGAGACGATGTCTGCTGAAAGATAGAGGACTTGGGGAACGGACGGACGTAGCTTGACGAGCAGTGCCGACGCCGCCCACTATTCCTGCAGTTACGAGGAGGAGGTCCCATGTTCTCGATGAAGCGCAGTTTTGTCATTGCTGCTGTCATTGCTGCTGTGGCCGGAGGCGTGGTCATTGCGCAGCAAAAAGCGGCTCCTAGAGGAAGTCACGACTGGGCACCAAGCGTGCCAATGGGCAAGCACCACACGCTTGCTGCAACGCTCGATACGGTGCAATGGGGCTGGCTTGATCCGAAGGAGGCACCCAAGCTCACCGTGAATTCAGGCGACACGGTGTCGATCGAGACCATGATGCACTCGCACGACAAGATTCAGCCGGGGGTGTCGATGGAGCGGGTGATCGAGCTGCGCAAAGCCAATCCAGGTGGAGGCCCGCACTCGATGACCGGTCCGATCTTTGTGAACGGTGCAGAGCCGGGAGATGTGCTCGAAGTCCGCATTCTTAGAATCGAGCCGAAACCTTTCGCGGTCAACTTCAATCTGCCGGGCAAAGAATTTCCGACCATCGGCGCACTCGCTTCCGAGATGCCCGACGGCTTCATCAGGTTCTTCCCGCTTGATCTTGAAAAGCGCACTGCCGAGTTCAAGCCTGGCATCGTGCTCGACTTACAGCCGTTTCCCGGTACGTTCGCCGTTGGCATCGATCCGGATGACCCGTCGCCGCGCAAAGGCGGAGTCAAAGATCCGATGGCGCCGGTGTCCACGCTGCGTCCCTGGAAGAATGGCTCGAACCTGGATATCAACGAGCTGCAGGAAGGCACGACGATCTTCATTCCAGTGTTCTTGAAGGGCGGATTGATCTGGACCGGTGATTCACATTGCCGCCAGGGCAACGGAGAAGTCAACCTGACCGCGCTCGAGTGCTCTTTCAAGGAAATCCGCATTCAGCCGATCGTCCGCAAGGACATGAAGATCGAATGGCCGTTCATAGAGACGCGCACGCACTGGATCACGGTAGGGTTGAACGAGGATCTGAATGTCTCGATGGTCAACGCTACGCGTGAAGCCGTTAATTGGCTCTCGAATCAAAAGAACGTGCCGATGTCGCGTTACGAGGCGTATGCGCTGGTGTCGATGGCCGGTGATTGCCGCGTCTCACAGGTGGTTGACGTTCGCAAGGGCGTGCACTGCATGATCCCGAAGTCGATCTTCACGGGTCTGAAACGCACGTAGTGCTGCAGAGACTGGCCCTGGCGCTCGCGCTGGTAGCGGCGCCAGGGTGTGGCCTTGCGCAACCGCTGCGCGTAGTGACCACGTCGGTAGATCTGAAGTCGCTGGTCGAGACGGTGGCTGGCACACGCGTCGACGTTGAGAGTCTTACTGTCCCCGAGCAGGATCCGCACATCGTAGAACTCAAGCCAGCCCAGCTCGCGCGCGTTCGCAGTGCCGCGCTGCTCGTCCGGGTGGGGTTGGACCACGAGCCGTGGCTAGCGAAACTCCGACTACCCGAAGGCGCCGTCGTCCTCGATGCCTCGCGTGATGTGCGGCTGATTCAAACACAGACCCCGCGACTGCGCACCGAGCGTCGCGCACACGTGCATGCCTACGGCAACACTCATTACTGGCTTGACCCGACGAACGCCATCCCGATCACTACGGCGATTCGCAACGCGCTTACCAAACTCAGCCCGCAAGATGCGCCCTTGTTCGAGAGGAACACAAAGACCTTCATCGATGCACTGACAAAGAAGGATGAGAGCTGGAAGAAAGCGCTTGAACCCTTTCGTGGCGTCAAGATCGTCGTCATGCACGACAGCTGGTCGTATTTCGCGGAGCACTTCGGTCTGCAGATCGTCGCGGCTGCCGAACCGCAACCCGGCGTGTCTCCCTCGCCGGCCGAACTTGCGGCGCTCTTGCAGCGCATGCGCGAAAGCCATGTGAAGATCCTGATCGCCGATCCGCACGCCAATACGGCCCTGGTGCGGCAAATTGCCACCAGGAGCGGCGCGCAGGCCGTAACGCTGTTTCCTTCGGGCCCAGATTACGTTCGACTGTTCGACGACAACGTGGCGCGGCTCGTTGAAGCGCTCAAGCGTGCTCCTTGATCGAGCTGCTGCTCTGGCCTTTCGTCGCGGGCCTGGTGCTTACGCTCGTTCATGCGTGGTTTGGGCTGCACGTACTGGCGCGGGGCGTGGTGTTTGTCGATCTGTCGCTCGCGCAAATCGCGGCGTTGGGTCTAACCGTTGCGATCCTCGCTGGGTACGGTGTACAGAGTGAAGCAGCCTACTGGTACGCGCTGGCTTTCGCCCTGGGCGGCGCCTTGCTCTTTGCGCTTGTGCGCGGGGTCGAACGCCGAATCCAGCAGGAGGCGGTGATCGGCATCGTGTATGTCGTGTCGGCGTCGCTGGGCGTGATCGCACTCGACCGCGCGCCGCAGGGCGCCGAACACATCAAGCAGCTGCTGATCGGCTCCATCTTGACGGTGACGCCCCAGGAAGTCGCCGCGCTAGCGGGGCTGTATGCGTTGATTGGCGTCGTGCACCTTGCAGTGCGTCGTGCGCTGATCGAAGTTTCCTTCGATCCACAACTTGCAGTGTCACGCGGGCGGCGTTTGTTCATCTGGGACGTCGTTTTCTACGCCTCTTTCGCCGTTGTAGTGACTTCCTCGGTACGTGTGGCGGGCGTGCTGTTGGTCTTCGCCTACCTGATCGTCCCCGTGGCCCTCGCAAATCTTTTTGTCCATGACGTGGGACGGCGCCTGCTACTCGCCTGGGGGCTCGGGGTTGCGCTGACCGCTGCGGGTCTCTACGCCTCATGGATAGGGGACTTGCCCACGGGCCCCGCCATTGTCAGCGTGTTCGGTGTCGCGATGGCGCTGGTCGGCCTGGCTTTCGGAGTGAGGCGACTTTCCCTTCGTAATATCAGCAAGGTACTGCTCGCCGCAACTGCGGTGGTGGGCCTGTTGCTTCTCGCATTCCCGAGAATGGATCAGCCTTGGCTCGACGCAATCGAAAGCCTCGCGCCGCCGGTTCAGACGGCTTTTCTCACAGAGTTCGAACGTACAACTCGAACCGACACCATCGCATCGATCGAGCGGAGTCAGGCTGAGCTCACACGTCTGCGAGAGCTTGAACAGGACGTTCGCTGGGGCAAAGCGGAGATGGACGCGGACAAGGTTGAGCGACTGCGGCAATACCTGGCGGGTCGCGGCGAAATCGCTGCCGGCGAGCAGCTGGTGTTGCGACATCTGCGCGACAAAGCTCGCGATCGGCAGCGGCTGCTCCTTGGGTTGCCGCTGCTCGTCATCGGTGCCGGCGCTTTCTACTTTCTCTCGGCAAACCCGTTCAAGGGTGGTGCGAGAAATCGATGATCAGCTACGAGCAATGACCGTTACATCCAGACGCGATGCAGAACTCGCAGATCGAAGACGGTCATCGAGGCAGATCAGCAGCGAGTTGTCGAGTTAACTCAGCGGCGGGGATTTCCTTGCAACCGCTGACATTCTGACCCGCCCACAACGGGGAAAACTCGCCGCTGCCCTGGCCTTCGGCTTTAGCACGCAACGGCGCAATGGCAGCAGTTGCCAACGGAAAAGCGGGCACCGCGGAACTGATCGGCCCCAGATCTTTCATCACGCGATTCACAATTCCACGGGCAGGGCGGCCGGTGAACAGATTCGTCAGTGCGGTGTGGCGCGCGGCGTCGCTCTTCAGCGCCGCACGATGTATCGAGCTCGTCGTGGCTTCAGGGCAAAGCAGATAGGCAGTTCCGATCTGGACACCGGCCGCGCCGAGCTTCATCGCAGCCGCGACGCCGTTTGAATCGGCAATGCCGCCGGCGGCAATGACGGGCCGCTTCACTTGCCGCACGATTTGCGGCAACAGCGCAAACGTACTGACTTGAGTCGTCAGGTCTTCCGACAGAAAGATCCCGCGATGACCGCCTGCCTCCAGACCCTGCGCGATGATCGCATCGACGCCCTGCGCTTCGAGCCAGCGCGCTTCTTCGACGGTGGTTGCGGAACACAGGATCTTCGCGCCCCAGCTTCTCACGTGAGCGAGCAACTCGGCAGACGGTAGGCCGAAATGAAAGCTCACCGCGGCGGGCTTGAATTCGGCCAACGCTCGCGCGGCTTCCGCGCTGAAGGGGTTCCGTCCCGCCCCGGTCGGAATCGTGCTCGGATCGATTCCGAACTCTGCGTAATACGGCGCCAGGGCAGTCCGCCAACGCGTTTCACGCTCCGCGTTTGGCGCGGGGGGTACGTGGCAAAAGAAATTTACGTTGAACGGCTGGGTCGTCTGCGCCTTGATCGCTGCCAGTTCGCTGCGCATGGCATCGAGGCCCAGCATTGCGCAGGGCAATGAACCAAGCCCGCCGGCCTTCGACACCGCAACTGCAAGTGCGCTGCCTTGCACACCCGCCATCGGCGCCTGAATGATCGGTAGCTCGATGCCCAACAGTTGCTGCAGGGTCATCGCTTGAGCCAACGCTTCAGCTGCAGTGGCCGGTGTAACCGCACGCGGTACAGAACTCGCAGCCGTCGCGCTTGATCATCGCGGCGGCGCTGCAGCTCGGGCAGACCTTGCCCTTGATCGGCGCGCTTTCGTGATCGATCAGTTTGACCGCGTCCGGCAGCGCCAGAATTCCGGCCGACTGAATCGCGCGGCCTTCATCGTCGAGGATGCCGAGCACCTTGTAGCGATGCAGCAGCAGCGTGGCGATGTACGCGACCGTGCTTGGGTACTGCGTCGACCGCTCCGCTCCTGGCATCGGCGCCCAGAACTCGCCGTTCTGTTCGCCAAAGTTCAGCAGCTTCTTCAGCTTCAGCCCGATCCAGTTGGCGTCGACCACCCGCATGTCGAGTGAGATCAATTTGCACAGACCGTCGAGTACCTTCGGATATTCGCCGGCGAGCCAGATCGAATACGGTCGGCGGCTGCCGTCGGGCAGATGCAGTTCTTTTACGCCCAGCACGAAGTCGTCGCCGGTGTTGGCGTTGGAGATGTCGACCGTCCAGCTCATCGTGCCGAGCGGGCCAGCCTTCGGCTCCTTCTTGGAGAACAGCGCGTTCAGCATCGGCGTCGGGTGCTGACCGAGATCGTCGAACACGCCGAGCTGCTCGCAGCGCAAGCTCACGATGTTGGCGAATGCGGAGACCACGCCGCTTTGCCATTGACGCTCGCCGTTGGGCGGCATCGGAATCGCGAAGCCCTGTTCGTCTCGCGCGCGCGAGAGCGCGTCGAGTTTCATCTTGAGCCACGCACGATCTTCGCTGCGCATATCCATCGACAGCGCCTTGGCAATCGCACCCAGGCCGCGGGGTTGTTCGGCGCCGTTGACCCACACCTCAAACGGCACCGGCGGCGCATTTTGTTCATGCGCGACTTGCCCGATAAAGATCGCGAATGATTCCTTGCGTTCCGGAATCTCGACCATGTACGTCCACGCAAGATTGCCGCCGGCGAGATCGGGGCGGCCCGGCCATTTGAGACTCTCAAGCGCAGGCTGGGGCGTCGAGTCGAGCCGGACACGGCGATCGGGGTCGTCCTTCAGGTCCTGCGGCTCCCGTGCGTGCGAATCTTTGGTGAGCTCTAGCACCGAGCCGATGACGTTGTTCGGGCGGTAAGTCGTGATGCCTTTCAGCCCGGCGTGCCACGCCTCGAGATAGAGACTCTTGAATTCCTCGAACGCATAGTCCTCCGGGACATTGACGGTCTTGCTGATCGCGGCGTCGATGTACGGCTGCACCGTCGCGCTCATCCGCATGTGGTCGTGTGCCGACATCTGCATCGCGCTGACAAACGCATCCGGCAGGTCGCGCTCGTTGCCGCCCATGCGCCGATACAGCCGGTACGCGTAGTCCTCGACCGCGTATTCCTGCCTCGTGCCATCCGGCATGCGTTTCTTGCGCACGTAGGTCCACGAAAACGTCGGCTCGATACCGCCCGATGCGTTGCTCGCGAACGCAAGCGAGATCGTGCCGGTCGGCGCGATCGACAGGAGATGTGAGTTGCGAATGCCGTTGGCGCGAATCCCGCTCTTCAGCTGCTCGGGAAGGCGGGAAGCGCAATGCGGCGCTGCCAGGAATTTTTCGGCATTGAATAATGGAAACGCGCCTTTTTCCTGCGCGAGCTCGGCCGACGCCTCGTACGCCGAGTCGCGCATCGCGCGTGCGATGTTCGCCGCTATGCTGCGTCCCGCGTCGCTGTCGTAACGCAAGCCGAGCATCGTCAGCGCATTGCCAAGCCCGGTGAAGCCGAGGCCGATGCGACGCTTATTCGCTGCCTCGTCCGCTTGTTCCTGCAGCGGCCAGAGCGTTGCATCGAGCACGTTGTCGAGCGCGCGTGTCGAGACTTTGGAAACGTCACGAAACTTGTCGAAGTCGAACGACGCCTGCTCGCCGAACGGATCGGCGACGAACTTCGTCAAATTGATCGAACCGAGGCAGCAGCAGCCGTAAGGGGGCAAAAATTGTTCCCCGCAGGGATTACTGGCAACGATCGTTTCGCAGTACGACAGGTTGTTATCGTTGTTCACGCGATCGATAAACATCACACCCGGCTCAGCGTGGTTGTACGTCGACTGCATGATCTGATCGAACAGCGCGCGCGCATTTGCTTTGCGATACATCCATGTGCCGTCGTTGCGCTGATAACTATTCGACGTGTCGAACGGCTCGGCCTCGTGCCACAGCTCGATGTCTCCATCGCTTTCGACCGCGCGCATGAATGCATCGGTCAACGCCACCGACATGTTGAAGTTGGCCAGCGAGCCATCGCGCTTGGCGTTGATGAATTCTTCGATATCCGGATGGTCGCACCGCAGCACGCCCATCTGAGCGCCGCGCCGCGCGCCTGCTGATTCCAGCGTCTCGCAGCTCTTGTCGAACACGCGCATGTAGGAGATCGGGCCGCTTGCGCGTGACTGTGTGCCGCGCACGCGGGCGCTCTTCGGGCGGATCGGTGAGAAGTCGTAGCCGACCCCGCCGCCGCGCCGCATGGTTTCTGCTGCCTGATTAAGTGCGAGATAAATAGAAGGCACACCCTCGTCCACACCGCTGATCGCGTCGCCGACCGGCTGCACGAAGCAGTTGATCAATGTCGCGGCGATACCGGTGCCCGCCGCCGAATTGACGCGGCCGCCCGGAATAAAGCCATCGACCATCGCTTCGTAGAAGCGCTGTTCCCACGTGTGCCGCAGCTCGGGTTTCTCGACCTGCGCCAGACCGCGC
>JBDTQZ010000018.1:0-10527 GCA_039931935.1 Burkholderiaceae bacterium
GCTGTCGATCACCAGCAGGGGCGAGTCTTTGGATACTTTATCGCCGAGTTTCACCATCAGCTGCTTGACGATGCCCGCGGCTGAAGACGGAATCTCCATCGACGCCTTGTCACTCTCCACCGTGATGAGCGATTGGTCCTTCGCAATCGCATCACCGGGCTTTACCAGCAGCTCGATAACCTCGACGTCCTTGAAGTCACCGATGTCCGGAACCTTCACTTCCACTTGTTGTGCCATCGCTCGGCTCTACACCGTGACTGGATTCGGTTTGTTCGCATCGATGCCGTATTTCTTGATTGCTTCGGCAACCTTTGACGCTGGCACACTGCCTTCGTCGGCCAGCGCCCGCAGCGCCGCAATGGTGACATAGCGTCGATCGACTTCGAAAAATTCGCGGAGTTTGGCGCGCGTGTCCGAGCGCCCGAACCCGTCGGTACCCAGCACGCGATAGTCGCGGCCGCGCGGAATGTAAGCGCGAATCTGGTCGGCAAACAGACGCATGTAGTCGCTGGTCGCAACAATGGGCCCTGCACTTTTCTCGAGCTCTTGTGTTACGTAGGACTTACGGGGCTTGTCGTTCGGATGCAGCAGATTCCCGCGTTCGGCATCGATGCCATCGCGACGCAGTTCGGTAAAGCTGGTCACGCTCCACACGTCGCCCGCAACACCCCAGTCCTTTTCAAGCATCTCGGCAGCAGCGATCGCTTCGCGCAAAATCGTGCCGCTTCCCAGCAGTTGCACGCGCGGAATCGATTTTCCCGTTCCGCTTCCGGCTGGGCCCTCACGCAACCGGTACATCCCTTTGAGGATTCCTTCTTCCTGGCCTTTCTTCAGCCCCGGCTGCGGATAGTTCTCGTTCATCAGCGTGATGTAGTACCAGACGTTTTCCTGGTTCTCCACCATGCGTTTTAGTCCGTGCTGCATGATGACCGCGACTTCGTGTGCGAATGTCGGGTCATAGCTGACGCAATTGGGAATCGTCGAGCTCATCAAGTGCGAATGGCCGTCTTGATGCTGCAGTCCCTCTCCGTTCAAAGTCGTGCGTCCTGCTGTTGCGCCGAGCAGAAATCCGCGCGCCTGCATGTCGCCGGCGGCCCACGCCAGGTCACCGATGCGCTGGAAGCCGAACATCGAATAGAAGATGTAGAACGGAATCATGATGCGGTTGTTGGTCGAATATGACGTCGCACCCGCAATCCACGAGCTCATCGCACCTGCTTCGTTGATCCCTTCCTCGAGAATCTGTCCTTTCTTGTCCTCCCGGTAGTACATCACCTGGTCTTTATCGACCGGCTCGTACAGCTGCCCCTGCGACGAGTAGATGCCGAGTTGGCGGAACATGCCTTCCATGCCGAAGGTGCGCGCTTCGTCGGGGATGATCGGTACTACGCGCGGCCCGATGTTCTTGTCGCGCACCAGCTGCGTCAGCGCGCGCACGAAGGCCTGCGTCGTCGAGATCTCTCGGCCCTCAGAGGTCGGATCGAGCACCGCCTGAAACGTATCGAGTCCGGGCGCCACGATTTTTTCGTCGGCCGTGCGGCGGCGCTGTGGCACGAATCCGCCCAGAGCGCGCCGGCGCTCCAGCAGGTACTTCATCTCGGCTGAATCGGCCGCTGGCTTGTAGAACGGCACCTGCTCGAGTCTGTCGTCAGGAACCGGGATCGCGAATCGATCACGGAATTCGCGGATGGCAGCGTCATCGAGCTTTTTCAATTGATGCGTCGGGTTCTTGCCTTCTCCGACTTTACCCATCCCGTAACCCTTGACGGTCTTTGCCAGAATCACCGTTGGCTGGCCGGAATGCTTATTCGCCGCCGCATACGCCGCATAAATCTTGTGCGGATCGTGACCACCGCGGTTGAGCCGCCAGATGTCGTCGTCGCTCATGCGCGACACCATTTCGAGCACCTTCGGATCCTTGCCAAAAAAATGCTTGCGCACGAACGCGCCATCGTTGGCCTTGAAGTTCTGGTATTCGCCGTCGACGGTGTCCTCCATCACGCGCAACAACCGGCCTTCATGATCGCGCGCCAGCAGCGGGTCCCAGTACGACCCCCAGATCAGCTTGATCACGTTCCAGCCGGCACCGCGAAAAGTGCCTTCGAGCTCCTGAATGATCTTGCCGTTGCCACGCACCGGACCGTCGAGCCGTTGCAGATTGCAATTGATCACAAAAATCAAGTTGTCCAGTTTTTCACGCGCCGCAAGTCCGATCGCGCCCAGCGACTCGGGCTCGTCCATTTCCCCGTCGCCGCAGAACACCCACACCTTGCGGCCTTCGGTGTTCGCGATCCCGCGCGCATGCAGATACTTCAGAAAGCGCGCTTGATAAATGCCCTGGATCGGGCCGAGGCCCATCGACACTGTCGGAAACTGCCAAAACTCCGGCATCAGCTTCGGATGCGGGTACGACGTCACGCCTTTGCCGTCGACATCGCGCCGGAAGTTGGCCAACTGCTCTTCGGTAAGACGGCCTTCGAGAAACGCGCGGGCGTACACACCGGCGGAGCTGTGCCCTTGAAAATAAATCAGGTCACCGGCGGAATCGCCATATGGCGCGCGCCAGAAGTGATTGAACCCGACTTCCATCAACGTGCTCGACGACGCGTAGCTGGCGATGTGCCCGCCGAGCTCGCCTTCGCCACGATTGGCGCGCACCACCATCGCCATTGCGTTCCAGCGGTTGTACGAGCGAATGCGCTCTTCCATCGAGGCGTCGCCCGGCGAATGCTCTTCGAGATGGGGCGGAATGGTGTTGATGTACGCGGTGTTGGCCGAATACGGAAGATGAGTTCCCGAGCGGCGCGCTTTATCGATCAGCGCCTCGAGCAGAAAGTGCGCGCGCTCCGGGCCTTCACGTTCGATTACCGTTTCGAGTGCGTCGAGCCACTCTGCGGTTTCGAGCGTATCGGGGTCGTTGGCCGCTTGTTGGAAAAGTGCGGACATACAGTCTCCTATCGTTTTGCCATGACGATACCAGCCCTCGCGTAAGTTTCAAATAGCGGCATTCATTTTCGTAATATGAAATCACATCTGCAAAAAGGGGGGTCGCGAATTCACACTGGCGCTGTTCATAATAGGCTCGCTTCGTGGCTTTCCGCCGCTGGCCATTGAATGAACGAGCGCTGATGCGTGCCCGCTCCACCCCACCGACCGACTCCGTGCTGCTCGCGTTCGATCCACTGGCGCGCGCTCAGGACAGTCGCTTCAATCTCAGCCGCTACGCACATCTGCTCGCCATCCTGGTACTTGCGATCTCGATAGCCGGGCTCGCCTATCTGTTGATCAACGAGGATCGCGCGCTGCAGCGCGACGCGCTGACGCGCGACGTCGACACCGTGGCGCAATCGTTGTCGCTGCGGTTGCAAACAATGACTGAGGCTACGACGAGTATCGGACTCGAAATCGGGGACGCGAAGTACAACGAAGACCGATTCGCATCGACGGGGCGCGAGTTGATGATGTCCAAACCGGAACTACTGCATCTAGCGTACGTCGACAGTAAGAATCGCGTTCGATGGTCGGTGCAATCGCCGAGCCCGCTGGCCGATTGGGCACGTCCCGCAACCTCAGAAATCGGCGCTGAAGTCACGAGTTCGGTGATCAAGCAAGCGCGCGAAACACATTCCCCTTTTTTTTCGCCACCGTACGAAGACGAGTCGCGACCCAGTTCCGATAACGGCAGCCCCTTTACCGATCTGGTGGCGCCGGTTTTTAGCGACGATCGTTACGTGGGTGCGGTGCTGGCTCGTGTTTCGCTGCCCGAGCTGCTGCGGCAAACCGTTAAGCCTGAGTTGGGTCAGCGCTATCGCATTGCTTTGCGCGACGATGACGGCACCATACTCGCCGCATCGGCCAGCGGTGAAGTGCCGGCCGGGGAGCCACGCTACGCCGTGCGCGCCCCGCTGCTGTCGGACGGCATTATGGTGCAGGCATCGCCGTTCAGACAGCGCTCACCGGTGCTTGGCAACGCGCTCTCTTGGTTGGTTGTCGGGTTAACGTTGATCGTGATGGCGACACTGGTCGCGCTCGCGCGGCGCGACGTCAAGCAGGCGCAGGTCGAGCGCGTGCTGCGCACCGAAACCGCGTTTCGCCGCTCGATGGAAGACTCGCTCGCCACTGGCATGGGTGTGATCGACCGCACCGGTGTGCTGCGGCATGTAAACCAGGCGTTCGTCCATATGACGGGCTGGTCCACCGAAGAACTGATCGGCAAGTCACCGCCGTTTCCGTACTGGCCGCACGATCGGCGCACCGAGTACCAATCCAAGCTCTCGATCGTCCTGGCAGGCAACGCGCCGGCCAGCGGATTCGAACTGAAAGTCCTGCGTCGCGACGGCACACTGTTCGACGCACGCCTGTACTTCTCAGCGTTGTTGACCGACGACGGCGAACAACTCGGATGGATGTCCGCGATGGCCGACATCACTGAACCAAATCGCATAAGCGAACAACTGGCGGCGGCGCACGAGCGGTTCACCACGGTGCTCGAATCTCTCGATGCCGCCGTGTCGGTTGTCGCGGACGATCGCGGCGACGAACTGCTGTTTGCAAACCGCAGCTACCGCGATCTATATGGCTCGACTCCGGCTGGCCATCGCCGATTGCGTGCGTCACTTCCGCAAAATGCGGTTGCGGGTGAGGCTTTCGACGAAGAGGTCTCGCGTTGGTTTGACGTGCGTACGCGCAACGTGCGCTGGGTCGACGGCCGTGACGTGCGGCTTCAGATCGCGACAGACATCACGGAGCGCAAGGCCACCGAAAACATGGTGCGGCAGCAGCAGGAGAAGGTGGAATTGACGTCGCGGCTGATGACAATGGGAGAGATGGCGTCATCGCTGGCCCATGAGCTGAATCAGCCGCTGACCGCCATTACGAACTACAGCCTCGGCGCTGTGACGCGCATGAAGGATGGTGGCATGTCGAACGACGAGTTGCTGCCGGCACTCGAAAAGACCGCGGGACAGGCGCAGCGGGCCGGGAACATCATTCGGCGCATCCGCGAATTTGTGAAGCGCTCCGAGCCGCGGTGTCGCCCCACAGAGGTCGCGCGCATTGTCGAAGACGCAATTGGCTTCGCCGATATTGAAGCCGCAAAAAAAAGCATCTCGATTCATACCGACGTGCAAACGGGGCTACCGCCACTCGATGTCGATCCAATTCTGATCGAACAACTGTTACTGAATTTATTGAAGAACGCGGTCGATGCGATGGATCAGGCCTCGCTGCGCAGAATCGACCTCGTTGTTCGGCGGCAAGAAGATATGGCCGAGTTCTCGGTGATCGATCGGGGATCCGGCGTTTCGGAACTGCAGCGTCCGAATCTGTTCCAACCGTTTTTCAGCACCAAATCGGAAGGGATGGGAATGGGGCTCAATATTTGCCGCTCGATCGTCGAGTTTCATCACGGACGCCTGAACGTCGAGCGCAATCCCGAAGGCGGGGCGATCTTCACGTTCACGCTGCCGCTGGCAACGAGTGAAGTTAGAGAGGACGTCGAGTGAGCGAGCGAGTGAGCGAAAGCGCGGAAACGATGGGAGTCGTGTACGTCGTCGATGACGACGACGCCGTACGCGATTCGGTGCAATGGCTGCTCGAGGCGAGCCGCTATCGCGTGATTGGATTTACCAGCGCGGAAGAGTTTCTGGCAAAGCATGATCCTGCCGCGATCGCCGTGGCGATTTTCGACGTGCGCATGCCGGGAATGAGCGGGCTCGAGCTGCAGGAGCAACTGATCAATCGAAAGTCGAGATTGCCGATCATTTTCATCACCGGTCACGGGGACGTGCCGATGGCGGTGTCAACGATGAAGAAGGGGGCGGTCGATTTCATCGAAAAGCCGTTCGATCAGGCAGCGTTGAAGGCGTTGGTCGAGCGGATGCTTGCCGAAGCACGCGAGCACGCATCCGCAACCGAGCGGCAACGCTTGAGCGAAGCCCTGCTCGGCAAGCTCACCCCGCGTGAGCAACAGGTGCTGGAGCGCATCGTCGCCGGCCGCTTGAACAAGCAAATCGCCGATGACTTAGGCATCTCGATCAAGACCGTGGAAGCGCACCGCGCCAATATCATGGACAAGATGAATGCCAACACCGTTGCTGACTTGATGCGCACCGTACTGACGGGAGGTGCGCTGCGCCAGTAGGGATCGCACTGCGCGTGTAGCTCTCGTAAACTCGTCGGTTGCTCGTACAACCAAGACGGGACGGTCGTGACTGCTCGCATTATCGACGGCAAGGCGCTTGCGAGCGAGGTACGTAATGCATTGGTGCCTCGCATCGAGCGTCTGATCGCTGCAGGTCACCGGCCCGGTCTCGCCGTCATTCTCGTGGACAACGATCCGGCCTCGGCTGTCTACGTGCGCAATAAAGGCATCGCCTGCGAGCAGATTGGCATTCGTTCGACGATTGATCGGCTTCCGGCGGATACGCCGGAGATTGCGTTACTGGCACGCATAGGACAACTTAATGCGGATCCCGAAGTTCACGGCATTTTGGTGCAAACGCCGCTGCCAAAACACCTTGATTCCGCAAAGATAGTCGAGTCGATCGCTTTCGAGAAGGACGTCGATGGTCTGCACGCGATCAACGCGGGCTTGACGCTGATGGGAATGCCCTACTTTCGCTCATGTACGCCGTACGGCGTAATGAAGATGCTGCAGTCGATCAACGCAACGATCGAAGGCCGTCACGCAGTCGTGCTCGGACGCTCCAATATGGTCGGTAAACCGATGGCGATGCTGTTGCTGGCGGCCAACGCAACCGTCACGATAGCGCACAGCAAAACACGCGATCTCGCTTCGCACACGCGCGCGGCGGACATCCTGGTTGCCGCTGTGGGCAGACGAAATCTTGTGACTGCGGAGATGGTCAAGCCGGGCGCGGTAGTGATCGACGTCGGGACCAACCGTACGCCGGACGGCAAGCTCGCCGGAGACGTCGATTTCGACAACGTCAAACGGATCGCTGGTTGGATTTCGCCGGTGCCTGGCGGCGTCGGACCGATGACCATTGCGATGCTTTTGACTAACACCGTAGAAGCGGCCGAACGCCGCGCCAACAACACACGGACTGGATGATGGACACGACTTCAACAATTCATCTCGCACAACAACATGAACTAGGCGCCGGAAATCCGCTGCTGGACTTTGGCGGGCTGCCGCGCTTCGATCGTATTCAGCCTGATGATGTGACGCCTGCGATCGACGAGCTACTCGCGAGCGCACGTGAAGTAGTGACGCGTATCACCGCAAGCGATTCCGACGTCACGTGGGATTCTGTAGTCGAGCCGTTGAACGAGACGACCGACCGGCTTGCGCGTTCGTGGGGTGCAGTGTCCCACATGAACGCGGTGGTCGACACCCCGCAGCTGCGCGAGCAATACAACGTGAATCTGCCGAAGCTCACGGAATTCTGGACAGAGCTATCACAGAACGTAGCACTGTACGAAAAATTCAAGGCGCTGGCGGCTGCGGAGGATTTTGGTCGGTGGCCGGAGGT
Organism: Burkholderiaceae bacterium; assembly: GCA_039931935.1. Lineage (GTDB taxonomy): Bacteria > Pseudomonadota > Gammaproteobacteria > Burkholderiales > Burkholderiaceae_F > JACCZX01. Next base: position 7,497 of record JBDTQZ010000018.1, read on the forward strand.
GCGTCGCAAGGTCGTGGAGAACGAGCTGCGCGATTTTCGCCTCGGCGGCGCCGAACTGGCGGCCGACAGAAAAGATCGCTTCAAGCAGATTCGCGAACGCGAATCACAGGTCTCAACGCGCTTTGCTGAAAATGTGCTTGACGCAACGAATGCATTTGCTCTTTATGTAGACGACGCGAGCGCGCTCGCCGGCGTGCCGCATGATGCCTTGCAGATGCTGTCCGAATCAGCACACGCCGACGGCAGGAGCGGCTACAAGATCTCACTGCAGTACCCGAGCTACTCGGCAATCGTCGATTACGCGCACGACCGCGCGTTACGCCAGCAGATGTATCGCGCCTATTCGACTAAGGCATCGGAATTCGGTAATCCGGAATGGAACAACGGCCCGTTAATGGTCGAATTACTGAAGCTGCGACGCGAGCACGCGCAGTTGCTCGGTTACAAGAGCTTTGCCGAAGTATCCCTGGTCGCGAAAATGGCTGAAAGCCCGGCTCAGGTGCTCGAGTTCCTGCGCGATCTGGCGCGCCGCGCGAAGCCCTACGCACAGCGCGACATCAGCGAGCTGCGCGGGTTTGCATCGGAGCATCTCGGCATCGCGGACCTGCAGCCCTGGGACGTGTCGTATGCCAGCGAAAAGTTGCGCGAGCAGCGCTATTCGTACTCCGAGCAGGAGTTAAAACAATACTTCACCGAGCCGCGCGTACTTGCAGGCTTATTCAAGGTGATCGAAACGCTTTTTGCCGTAGCGATTAACGAAGAAACAGCGCCGGTGTGGCACCCGGATGTGCGCTTCTATCGAATCGACAATTTGCGCGGGCAGCTGGTCGGGCAGTTCTACCTCGATTTATATGCACGCGACCACAAGCAAGGCGGCGCGTGGCAAGGAGACGCGCGAAGCCGGCGCGCAAGGCGCACCGCACTGGCGACGCCGGTGTCGTTTTTGACCTGTAATTTTTCGCGTCCGGCCGGAGGCAAGCCCGCGACACTCAAGCACGACGAAGTGCTTACGTTGTTTCACGAGTTTGGTCACGGACTGCATCACATGCTGACACGGGTCGACGAGCCGTCGGTCTCTGGAATTCAGGGCGTCGAGTGGGACGCGGTCGAACTGCCCTCCCAATTTATGGAGAACTTTGCCTGGGAGTGGGAGGTTCTGCAGATGTTGACCCAGCATGTCGACAGCGGCGACAGGCTGCCGCGAGCCTTGTTCGAAAAAATGCTGGCGGCAAAGAATTTTCAAAGCGGGATGGCCACGATGCGCCAGCTCGAATTCGCGCTATTCGACATGTTGCTGCACTCAGCGGCCGAATGGCCTGACGAAGCGCACGTGATGAAGCTGCTGGCGGACGTCCGGAGTGAAGTTTCGGTGCTGGTTCCGCCCGAATACAACCGTTTTCCGCACGCTTTCTCGCACATCTTCGCGGGCGGTTACGCCGCAGGCTATTACAGCTACAAATGGGCCGAGGTTTTGTCGGCCGATGCGTATTCGGCATTTGAAGAGAGCGGGGATGGCGGCGTCCTAAGCCCCGCGATCGGTAGCCGGTTTCTTGACGAAGTATTGGCGGTCGGAGGCAGCCGCGCGGCGATGCAATCTTTCGTGGCGTTCCGCGGGCGCAAGCCGACGATTGATGCCTTGTTAAGGCACAACGGCATGGTGAGTTAGAGAAATGAATGCTAATTTTTCCTGTTTGGCTCTGGCCGCGATGCTGACCGCTGCGCTGCCTGCGCTGGCGCAATATCGCTGGACTGACCCCGAGGGGCGCGTCAATTACGGCGACGCGCCGCCAGCGGAAGCGAAGAACCTGTCCCGGATGGATGGCCGCACCCGGTCCGAGGCAGGTGACCCCACGGGCGGCATTCCCTTTGAGTTGCGCAAGGCGATGACGAGCCTTCCGATCACGCTCTACACGGCCCTAGATTGTGGGCCGTGCGAATCGGCGCGCGCCTGGTTACGGCGGCGCGGAGCGCCCTATCAGGAGATCGTGGTCGACACTGAGGTGGATGCCGAAGAGTTTAAGCGTCGCGTGGGAACCACCTCGGTGCCGGTAATGACGCTCGGACGCACGCCCCACACGGGATTCAACGAGGGCACTTGGTCGGCCGCACTGAGTGCTGCAGGCTACCCCGCGCAGATCGTCTTACCGCCGACGTATCGCCCCGAGCCACCGAAGCCGATCCTGCCACGCGACACGCCCGAACGCGCACCCGGCAACTCGCCAGCGCCGAAGAGCTAACAGCACGGAGTTCTGAATGAAATTGTCGACCCTGTTGTCAAGATTCCTCGCCGTCGGAATCGTGGCACTGATGCAGTCTTCGGTGATGGCTCAAGCACTCCCGGACCCAGACAAAGAGCGCAAGTTTCTTTATCGCTGGACAGATACTCGCGGCCAGGTGAATTACGGTGACCGGCCGCCCCCTGACGCATTGAATCTCTTGCGCATTGATCTGCGGCAGGTCGGCGAGCAGGTTCAATCGCTGTTGCCTTATCAAGTTCGGCGCGCGACGTCGATGTATCCGGTGATGCTCTTCACGGCGGGCAAGTGCCCGCCGTGCGGCACCGCGCGCGAGTTTCTGCTCAAGCGGGGCATACCTTTCGCCGAGCGAACCATCGAGACCGGCGACGATTCAGTCGAGCTCAAGCGGTTAACGCAGGCCGAAGGGGTTCCGGTGGCAACGGTAGGCACCGCGTCGCTCATCGGGTTCGATCCGGACGAATGGAACATCACGCTCGATGCGTCCGGGTATCCAAAGACGTCGCAGCTGACTGCCACCTTCAAACAAGAGCCTGCACGTCCGCTCACTCAAAAGGAAAAGGCCCCTCCCGCGGTCGCCAAGCAATAACCGAACACCTAGAGCCGATGCCGAATAGCGCAGAAAGCTCATAGCCCTCATTCGGTTTGACTTTCTGCTCCGGCACTTCGCGCCATCTCCTGGCGTTTGCGATACGGTGCGATGACCTGCTTGTCCAGCCAATACGAGAACTTATGCGCAGCGGCGTCGGTCCGGCGATCGAGCCAAGCCTTGATTC
>JBDTQZ010000019.1:0-10297 GCA_039931935.1 Burkholderiaceae bacterium
AATTCGGCGATATCGTTGCCGGGTGAGAACGCCTTGTCGCCGGCGCCGCGAAGAATCACACAGCGCAGCGAGTCGTCAGCCGACAGCTGCTCGACCGTATCACCGAGCGCGCCCCACATGGCGCTCGTTAGCGCATTCAGTTTCGCCGGTCGGTTCAGTACGACGGTCGCGATAGCGCCGTCGCGCTCGGTCACGATCAGTTCACTCATCGGTAAAAAAGCTCCACCAGGAACAGCGGAATCGCTGGCACGTACGTCACCAGCAGCAGCACCACCAGCAGCACGCCGATGAACGGAATGTTGGCGCGCGTGACATCCCACACGTTTTCCTTCGCGATCGAGCACGCGGTCATCAGCACGCTCGCCACCGGCGGTGTCTGCTGGCCGATCGCGAGATTCAGCGTGACCACCAACCCGAAGTGCACCGGGTCGATTCCGGCGGCGTTGATGACCGGCATGACGATCGGCACCACCAGAATGATCGCCGCGGCCGAATGCAGAAACAGTCCGACCGCCAGAAAAAATACGTTCAGCAGCGCCAGGATCGCCCACGGTTCCGATGTGACATCGGTGATTGCCTTGGCCAGCGTCTGCGGTACCTGCGCTTCGGTCAGATAGATTCCGAGCAGGGCACTCGACGCGACCAGCAGCATCACCACCGCTGTCTGGATTGCGCCGTCGATGACTGCGGTGTACAGCATTCCCCATTTCATCTCGCGGTACCAGAACGCGATGAAGATCGCCGCGACGACCGCCAGCCCGGCGCCTTCGGTCGCCGTGACCAGGCCGCCGAAAATCCCCGCGAGAATGATGACCGGCAGCAGCAGCGCGAGCGCCGCCTCCTTGAAGGCATGCCATACGCGCTTCAACTGAAACGCTTCCTCGACCGGGAAGTCGTAGCGCACCGCCATCCAGTACGACAGTCCGAGCAGGCCCGCGGCGCCGATCAGTCCCGGAATGATGCCGGCGACAAACAATTGCACCACCGACGTGCCGGCCATCACCGCATACAGGATCATCGGGATCGACGGCGGAATGATGATCGCCAGTGACGCCGACGATGACGTGAGCGCGGCCGCGAACGGTCCCGGGTAACCCCGCTTCTTCATTGCCGGTATCAGCACCGACCCGAGCGCAGCGACATCGGCAACGGCCGAGCCCGAGATCTCGGCGAAAAACAGCGAGGTGCCGACCGTGACCATTGCCAGCCCGCCGCGAATGAAGCCGAGCAGGGCGGACGCGAGCGCTATCAGCCGCCGTGAGATGCCCGACGTGTTCATGATCGCGCCGGCCAGGATGAACAGCGGGATCGCAATCAGCGGGAAGTTGGTCGCGCCGTTGTACATCACGATCGGAACATTCGGCAGCGTATCGACGCCGTGCGCGCCAACCATCGCTACCACCGCGGCCACGCCGAGCGCGACCGCGATCGGCACGCCGAGGAGCACCAGCGCCAGCACGCCAATCAGCAACAGCACGATCGCCATTTACGCGGTCAGTCCTGCGGCTGCGTTATCTGGGCCATCACGTGCGGCAAATGCAGAAGCTCGGCAACGACGAACAGCACGGCGCCGACCGGTATTACCGATTGCGTCCAGCGGACCGACACATCCGGCAGGCTGACCAGCATGTCGTAGCGCAATACGTCGAGTACCTGCAAGCCGACCCAGGCGAGCAGAACGAAAAAGCCGATCACGCACGCTTCGGTGAACACCACGGCCGCGATCCGCAGCGGCCGCGGCATCGTATCGACGATCGACGTCACCGCGATGTGCGCGCCCTTGTACGCGGCCAGCGCGGCGCCGTAGAAGGTGATCCACGCGAGCAGGATCGACGCCACCTCGTCGTACCAGACGAGCGAAGCGCCGAACTTGCGGTAAGTGACACCGACCACGACCACGATCGCGAGCGCCGCCATCAAAGCGAAGCACAGGGCTTCGAGTGCGCGCAGATAGCCGTGGCTGATGCGTTCGAAGGTCGTGGCGCGCATCGCGAGAGTCATCCAGTGGGTCGCAAAAAAGGCGCCGCCGAGACGGTCGGCAGCGCCCGCTGCAGCGAAGCTTACTTGCCGAGCGCGATCGACTTGTCAATCAGCTCCTTGGCACCCTTGACCTCCTGCCCGAACTCCTCGTACACCGGTTTCGACGCCGCGATGAACGCTTCCTTGTTCGGTGAGTTGACCTGCATGCCGCCGCCCTTCAGCTTACCGAGCAGATCGCCCTCGTCCGCCGCGGCAGTCTTGTAGACAAAAGCCTGCGTTTCCTTCGCGGTGTCCTCGAGGATCTTGCGCACGTCGGGCGGCAGCGACTCCCATTTCTTTGCGCCGGCCGTCAGGTAAGCCGGTGTGTACACGTGGCCAGTCAGCGAAAGGTATTTCTGCACTTCCTGGAACTTCGCACTGTAAATCTGCGTAAAGGGGTTTTCCTGGCCGTCCATGACCCCGGTCTGCAAGGCGGTGAATACCTCCGAAAACTTCATCGGGCTCGGGTTGGCGCCGTAGGCCTGGAACATCTTTACCCGCCATTTGCCTTCCGGCGTGCGCAGCTTGATGCCCTTCAGATCTTCCGGCGTATTGATCGGGTGCTTGCTGTTGGTGATGTGCCGATAGCCGTTCTCCCACACCGCGACCACCTTCAGCCCGCGCTTTTCAGCGGCCGGGGCGAGCGCCGGCCACACGACGTCGCGCTCGATACGCTTCATGTGATCGCGATCCTTGACCAGGTACGGCATCTCGAAGATGCCGAACAGATCGACCTCCGACGACATCACAGTCGACGGCAGCGCCAGTTCGACGGTGCCGAGCTTCAGCTTCTGCAAGAGCTCTTTGTCGCCGCCCAGCTGGCTCGAGCCGTAAACGACCACCTTCGCTTTGCTGCCGAGCTTTTCGTTGGCGCGCCGCGCGAACTCGTCGGCGCTCTTCTGAAACAGCGAGCCGGGCTCGCCGACGTGGCCGAGCTTGATTTCGGTCTGCGCCCGGCCTGGCGTCGCTGCAATCATCAGTCCGCCGGCGGCAATCGCCATCAGCGTGGCGTGCAGCAGGTTGCGTCGGCCCGGTGCCCGGGTGTCAAAGTCGTGATTCATCGGTCGTCTCCTTGGTTTGTTCTGGGTGTGAAGAGCAAGTCTAGGCAGCTTGTGCCATCTGCGCTGTCGGGGTTTGCGCGAGATACGCCATCGCGGCGTCGACGCCGCCGGTACGGTGCGGAATGCCGGCGAGCTTTAATCCCATTTCGACGCCTGCCAGCGTGCCGCACAACATCAGCTCGTTGAAGTAACCGAGATGCCCGATGCGAAAGACCTTGCCGGTGACCTTGCCCAGCCCCTGGCCCAGGGACATATTGAATCGCTCGTGCACGATCCTGCGAAATTCGTCGGCGCTATGGCCTTCGGGCACGATCAGCGCAGTCAGCGACGAGCTGTATTCGGCCGGGTTCACGCACAGCATTTCGAGACCCCATGCACGCGCGGCCTGCCGTGTCGCTTCGGCGAGCCGATCATGCCGTGCAAACACGTTCGGCAGGCCTTCGGTGAACAGCATCTCGAGTGCTTCATGCAGCCCGTACAGCAGGTTGGTCGCCGGTGTGTATGGGAAATAACCGGTCGCATTGCTGGTCAGCATCTCTTTCCATTCCCAGTACGAGCGTGGAAGCTTCGCCCGCTCCGACGCGGCCAGCGCCTTTGCGCTGATCGCGTTGAAAGACAATCCCGGCGGCAGCATCAGCCCTTTCTGCGAACCGCCGACAGTGACGTCGACGCCCCATTCGTCGTGCCGGTAATCGATCGAGCCGAGCGACGAGATCGTGTCGACCATCAGCAGCGCGGGGTGCCCGACGCGATCGATCGCCGCGCGAATCGGTGCGATCGGCGTCGTAACACCGGTCGACGTTTCGTTATGTACAACGCACACCGCTTTGATCGCGCGTGCGGCGTCAGCGCGCAGCCGCTTTTCGATCTCTGCCGCGTTGGCACCCTGCCGCCAATCGCCGGGCATGAAGTCGACCACCAGCGACATGCGCTCGGCGAGCTTCTTCCAAAGCGTCGCGAAGTGCCCGGTCTCGGCCATCAGGACGCGATCGCCCGGCGACAGCGTGTTGACCAACGCCGCCTCCCACGCGCCGGTACCTGAAGCCGGATAAATGACGACGTCGTGCTCGGTTTGAAACACGCGCTTGATGCCGGCGAGCACGGTTTTGCCCAATACCGCGAACTCCGGCCCGCGATGATCGATCGTCGGGTGATCGATCGCGCGCAGCACGCGGTCGGGCACGTTGGTCGGTCCTGGAATCTGCAGAAAGTGGCGGCCGGAGGGATGACTGTCGAGTTCGAGCATCGCGTTACTTTCTCTAACGTCTTTTGGGAAGACGCACTTTAGCGAATCATCGTAGCGAATGGCGCCCGTGTGCCACAGGCGCGTTTATATTGACTGCGCATGAATGACCTGTCACAGCCGCTCGTCTTCCACCCACCGCTCGCTGATAGCGTGCTCGCGAGGCGGCTGCGCAGCGAAGTGCAGGGCGAGGTGCTGTTTGATCGCGCATCGCGCGGCCGCTATTCGACCGATGCTTCGATCTATCAGGTCGAGCCCGTCGGCGTGCTGATTCCAAAAACGCAGGAAGACGTACGCGCAGCAATCGACATCTGCCGTGAACTCCGGGTACCCATGCTCCCGCGCGGCGCTGGCAGCTCGCAGTGCGGGCAGACTGTTGGCGCCGCACTGGTGATCGATCACAGCAAGCACCTGAATGGTGTGGTCTCGTTCGACAAGGACGCGCGAACCGTCACCGTCGAGCCGGGCATCGTGCTCGACGCGCTGAATGCATGGCTGCGGCCGCACGGCCTGTGGTTTCCGGTGGACGTCAGCACTTCGGCGCAATGCACGCTGGGTGGAATGGCGGGCAATAACTCGTGTGGGTCGCGCTCGATCGCGTACGGCAACATGGTGCACAACGTGCTCGCGATCGATGCGCTGCTCGCCGATGGCACCGAAGCCTGGTTCGGTCCGGAAGCGGAAATGGCGCAGGGATCGCCGCGCATCAACAGGCTGCTCGAAGGGCTGCGCAGCATTGCCGTGCGCGAATGGGATGAAATCGAGCGCTGCGTCCCCAAGGTAATGCGCCGAGTCGGCGGCTACAACATCGATGTCTTCCTGCCGCAAAGCGAGCGTCCGTACACGGCCGACGGTAGCGTCAACCTGTCCCACCTGCTGGTCGGCAGCGAAGGTACGTTGGCCTGGACCAGCGCGCTGACCCTTCAACTTGCGCTGCTGCCGTCGCAGCGCACACTGGGTGTCGTCAATTTCCCGACGTTGCATCGCGCGATGCAATGCGCGCAGCACATTGTTACGCTGAAGCCATCAGCCGTAGAGTTGGTCGATCGCACGATGATCGAGCTGGCACGCAGCAATCCCGCCTTCCAGCCCGTGATCGAAGCGGCGCTGATCGGCGAGCCGGAAGCGATTCTGCTGGTTGAATTCAGTGACGACGATCCGCGCGGGCGGCTCGACCAACTCGTGACGTTGATCGCCGATCTGGGTCTGCCGAATCAGGTCGTGCGCATGACCGATGCGTCGTCGCAGAAAGCCCTGTGGGAAGTGCGCAAGGCCGGGCTCAACATCATGATGAGCATGCGCGGCGACGGCAAGCCGGTGTCTTTTATCGAAGACTGCGCAGTGCCGCTCGAGCATCTGGCCGATTACGTCGCTGGCTTGACCGAAGTGTTCGCGAAGCACGGCACGCGCGGCACCTGGTACGCGCACGCATCGGTCGGCACTCTGCATGTGCGGCCGATTCTCGACATGAGACAGTCCGGAGAAAATTCGGGCGCGCGGAAGATGCGCGCGATCGCAGAAGAAGCAGCCTTGATGGTGCGCCGATACAAAGGCGCGTTTTCGGGAGAGCACGGCGACGGGCTGGTGCGCAGCGAATGGGTCGCGTGGCAATTCGGGCCGCGCCTGACGCGCGCGTTCGAAGAGATCAAGTCGCTGTTCGATCCCGACGGCTTGATGAATCCCGGCAAGATCGTCAAGCCGACCAAGATGGATGATGCTCGGTTGTTTCGCTATCCGGCGGGGTATCGCACGCAGCAGTTGCAGACCGCGCTCGACTGGTCCGCGTGGGATGTGAGTAACGATCCAATGAGCGATCCCGCAAATGAAACGCGGACCGCTCCCGGCACTGGCGGCGACCCCGCGCTGGGCTTCGGCAAAGCGGTCGAGATGTGCAACAACAACGGGCATTGCCGCAAGTTCGACGCCGGAACGATGTGCCCGAGCTTTCGGGTCACGCGCGACGAGCAGCACCTGACGCGTGGCCGCGCGAACACGCTGCGGCTCGCGCTGTCGGGCCAGATCGAAGGCGGCTTCGCTTCCGATGCCGTGCGTGACGCGCTCGATCTATGTGTCAGCTGCAAGGGCTGCCGCCGCGAATGCCCGACCGGCGTCGACATGGCGAAGATGAAGATCGAGTTTCTTCATCACTATCACCGGCAGCGTGGGATGTCTATCAAGGATCGATTGATTTCGTATCTGCCGCGTTACGCGCACTGGGGCGCGCGGCTGCCGTGGTTGCTCAACTTGCGCAATACGATGCCTGGTGCGGCCGCGCTTTCCGAAAAGTGGCTCGGATTCGCTGCGCAACGATCGTTGCCGTCGTGGCGTGGCGATACGTTCCTCGGTGGACTTACTTATTCGGTCAACGCAGACGGTAGTGTCGAGCCGCAGTGTCGCGGCGATGCCGGTGAAGTTGTGCTGTTCGTCGACACATTCAATAACGCGTTCGAGCCTGAAGTTGCGCACGATGCACTCGCGGTGCTCGAAGCGGCTGGCTATACCGTATACATCGCGTTGCCCTCTGACGGCAGCCGCCGGCCTCTGTGTTGCGGGCGTACGTTTCTCGCAACCGGCATGGTCGAGCAGGCGAAAGTCGAAGCACGGCGCACGCTCGCGGCGCTGATGCCCTACGTCCAGCGCGGCGCGGCGATCGTTGGGCTGGAACCATCGTGCCTGCTGTCGATGCGCGACGAATTTCTCGTCATGGGACTAGGTGACGCAGCGGAACGCCTCGCCTCGAGCGCACTGCTGATCGAGGAATTCCTGGTACGCGACCATCGCGCAGGTCGGCTTCGCCTGAAGCTTGCACCCCTACGCCAAAGGCGTGCCCTGATTCATGGCCACTGTCATCAAAAAGCGTTCGACGCACTGGCGCCCGCTGTCGAAGTGCTGCGGTTGATCCCCGAGTTGCAGGTCGATGTCATCGATTCGAGTTGCTGCGGCATGGCAGGTGCGTTCGGCTATGAAGCGGCGCACTACGACGTCTCGATGAAGATGGCCGAGTTGTCGCTGCTGCCCGCAGTCCGCGTGGCCGACGACGACACACTGATTGTTGCTGACGGCACCAGCTGTCGCCACCAGATCGCCGATGGCACACGCGCCGCGCATCAACGCCAGGCGATGCACGTCGTTAGCGTGCTGGCACGCGCGCTTGCGCCGCCTGCAAGTCGCTAACCCAGCGGACGAACGCCAATCCACCAGGCGTGCAGCCAAAACGTGAACACCACCCACGTTATGGCGCCAATCGCCACCGCCGTCATGTCGCGCGACATCCGGCCGACCACGTAGCCGACGTTTGCTGCCCGATCGCGTCGTAGGGCAGCGGAGTAATTCAATATCGCCCACGCCAGGAAAGACCCAAAGAGGATCACGTCGGCCAATGTGCCGTTTGCAAGCAGGTGCGCCACTGCCCAGACCTTGACGCCCGCGATCATCGGGTGCCGGATCCTGGCCTTGATATGCGTCTCCGGAACGTACGCCGCGGCAATCATGACGAACGCAACTAGTGTCAGCAGCGCTGCAGCGTGTCGGGTCCACGCGGGCGTCGTGTAGAGCACCACGGGCGTTTGCCGCGCGAGTCCGTAGCCATACACGATCAACACGAAACCGATCAGCGAGAGCAGGGCGTATCCGCCCTTCCATACTCGCGGTCCGATCTTCGCGATCTGCGCGGTACGCCAATCGTTGGCAAAGATGCGTACCGAGTGCACGCCGAGAAAAATGATAAGGCCGGCAATCAGCAAAGCCATCGCGCCTCCCTTACCCACAGAGAGGCCGGAGCGTAACGCGTGGCGCTAACGCCCGACGAATTCGGTCGCCAGCCCTGAGCTCAGCAACACCTGAGACGACGGAAACCAGATTTGGTCGTTGGCGATCGAAGCGCCTTTTTGCAGAACGCGCTGATCGACTCCGCGCGCCGCGATGAAGTCATCGCTGCGATGATTGGCCGACGCTACCGCATCAGCGCTGAAACCGGCGCCGCCGGCGCTATGAAGTCCCACCTGGGCAAGGATGCCGATGATGCGGCGTGCCCCGCCCGCAAACGCGGTAACGCACGCGCTGCTGCATTCGCCGTTGACGAAAGTGTCGATGTTGCGATCTCGCAGCAGCGTCCCGAGTGCGAGGCCCTCGGCAACGCGGCCACCGCGACTCTCGAGACGCACGATTCGCACGTTTGGATTGTCGTCGAGCGCATCGCGCACTGCGCGGGTGCTGCCGAATTCGAGTCCGCCCTGTACAACGATCTGGTTCGAGCGCGCATCAAGACGCACATCGGCAGGTGGCGACGATCCGATCAGCGTCGACCACACTTCGGGCATCACATAGCGCGCCGATTGAAACCAGAACACACCGACCCAGACGAACGCGCCGATACCTACGATCCCGGTCAGCACGGCCACCGGCATCGACCCGCCACGATCGACACTCTCTATCGCAGAGCGTTGCACGCCCGTGCCCCACCACATCGCGCCGGCAATCAGTACTGCGACTTCGAGCAGCCACAACAGCGATGAACCGATCGGGTAGTCGGTAATCGGCACCTGACGCGATGCGTAACCGATCGCCTGCACCGCACCCCACAAGAGCGCCCCACTGCCGATGACTGCGAGTGCCAACGGTAGATCTCCGCGCCAGTGCTGTCGCAGATAGCCGATGCGCCGTGTGCGCCCGCGCATGTGCTTCTCGCGAAATCGCTCGGTATTTTTGAGCTGTTTGCGCGGCGATGGCGGATGAGGCGGAAGCGCCTGGTTTGCGTCTAAAGTTTCCATAGATACGAGTCTAGGGCTCAGCCCGCGCACGGGTCGTCGCGTCTTTCCGCATGCGCGGTAATCTGCGCGAATGGGAGACAAGAAAAGAAATACCCGGACGAATCCGGCGGGCGACCCTAAGTGGGGGCTGCAGCGCGGCCTGACGGACTACGGCGACGCCGAGTTCTCGATGTTCCTGCGCAAGGCTTTCGTCAAGGCGATGGGCTATTCGGACGATGCGCTGCTAAGGCCCATCGTCGGCATCACCAACACCTACAGCGACTACAACGCGTGTCACGGCAACGTGCCAAACCTGATCGAAGCGGTCAAGCGCGGAGTCATGCTCGCAGGCGGGCTGCCGATGGAGTTCCCGACCGTGTCGATTCACGAATCGTTTGCGTATCCGACCAGCATGTTCCTGCGCAATCTGATGGCGATGGACACCGAGGAGATGATTCGCGCGCAGCCGATGGATTCGGTCGTCCTGATCGGCGGCTGCGACAAAACGATTCCGGCCCAGCTGATGGCCGCCGCATCGGCCGATGTGCCGGCAATCGTGCTGCCTGTGGGCCCAATGCTCGTCGGTCACTATCAAGGCGAAGCGCTGGGAGCCTGCACCGACTGCCGGCGACTATGGAGCGACTATCGTGCTGATCGCCTCGGCGCTGCCGAGATCGAAGTCATCAACGAGCGGCTCGCGCCGACGGCGGGCACCTGCATGGTGATGGGCACCGCCAGCACGATCGCGTGCGCGGTCGAAGCGCTCGGCATGAGCCTGCCACTGTCGGCGACGATTCCGGCAACGCATGCCGATCGCAATCGCTGCGCGGAAGCGAGCGGACGCGCCGCCGTCACGCTTGCAGAAAAGGGACCGCGCCCGAGTGAAGTGATGACCGCCGCCGCGTTTCGCAACGCACTGATCGTCACGCAGAGCATCGGCGGCTCGACCAACGCGTTGATTCATCTGACTGCGGTCGCCGGCCGGCTTGGCATCCGCGTTGATCTCGACGAGTTCGATGCACTCGGCCGCAAAGTTCCGGTGTTGATCGATCTGAAGCCTTCGGGCCAGCACTACATGGAGCATTTCCACTGGGCGGGCGGTGTTCCGCGTCTGTTGCGCGAGCTCGAAGATCTGCTCGATATGAATGCGCGCACGCTGACAGGCACTCTGGCAGACACGATGAACGCCGCGACCGAAACGCATGCGCAAACGGTGATCAGGCCGC
>JBDTQZ010000020.1:0-10245 GCA_039931935.1 Burkholderiaceae bacterium
CCGCAACGGCGCCGAGGTTGAAGTTCCGACGGCGGAGGTGCTGGCGGGCGAGATCGTCGTGATGCGGCCGGGCGGCAAGATTCCGGTCGACGGCACGGTGGAGACCGGCGAATCGCTGGTCGACGAGTCCATGCTCACCGGCGAGTCGATGCCGGTCCAGAAGGGGCCGGGCGCCACGGTGATCGGTGCGACCATCAACAAGAGCGGCAGCTTTCGCTACAAGGCGACGAAGGTCGGGGCCGACACGGCGCTGGCGCAGATCGTAAAACTGGTGCAGGAGGCGCAGAACTCGAAGGCGCCGGCGCAACTCCTGGCGGACAAGGCCGCGCAATGGCTGGTGATTGCCGCGATCGTCATCGGTCTTGCGACCTTTACGGTGTGGTTCTGGTGGATCGGGCAACCACTGTTGTTCGCGGTGACACTGACCATCACGGTCTTCGTCATCGCCTGCCCGGATGCGTTGGGACTCGCCACCCCGATGGCAGTCATGGTGAGTACCGGCTTGGGCGCCATGAACGGCATCCTGTTCAAGAACGCCTCCGCGCTGGAGGACGCGACGAAACTCAACGTCATCGTTTTCGACAAGACCGGTACCCTCACCGTCGGCCAGCCCGAGGTCGTGGAAATCGTCACGGCAGACGGAGTCACCGAGGACGTGGTGCTGACCGCGGCCGCGGCCGTCGAGCAGGGGTCCGACCATCCGCTGGCCCAGGCAATCGTGCGCCGGGCGGCGAAGCTCACCGTCGCGGCGCCGACAGGATTCGAAAGCCTCGACGGTATGGGCGCGCGCGCCGAAACCGCCGGCGGAACGGTGTTTCTCGGCAACCGGCTGCTGATGGATACGCAAAAGCTCGCGCTCGGTCCGTTGGAGGCAGAAGCGACCCGCCTGCAGGGGGACGGGCGCACCGTAGTCCACGTGTCTCAGGCCGCTCGCGTGATTGGCCTCATCGCCATCGCCGATGCGATCAGGCCAACCTCCAAGGCAGCGGTGGCAAAGCTGCGCGAACGCAACATCGAAGTGGTGATGCTGACTGGCGACAACGCGGCCACGGCCAAGCGCATCGCCGCGGATCTTGGTATCGACAGCGTGTTGGCCGACGTGCTTCCGGCCCAGAAGGCCGAAAAGGTGAAGGCGCTGCAGGCCACGGGAAAGAAAGTCGGAATGGTGGGTGATGGCGTTAACGACGCACCGGCACTGACTCAGGCCAACGTGGGGTTTGCCATCGGCGCCGGCACCGACGTAGCGATGGAAAGTGCCGATGTAGTGCTGATGAAGAGCGACCCGTATGACATCGTCGCTGCGATCGAACTCTCGCGGGCGACGTTGCGAAAAATGCACCAGAACCTTTGGTGGGCGGTGGGATACAACGCTATCGCGTTCCCGCTTGCTGCGGGCGTCTTGTATCCATTCGTATTGAGTCCCGAGGTCGCAGCGCTATCAATGTCCGGCAGCACGCTCGTGGTGGCGATCAATGCGCTGATGCTCAAGCGCACCAAACTGGCAGGTATCCGTCAGCCTGGCAAGGCTACGGTGCCCGCGACGCCCGACGTGGTAATCCCGCCAAAGCCAGGTGCGACGCCTGGGGGAACAGCAACCGCGAGCGTTTAACACGGCGTTTGACGTCTAAGTGAGAGTGAACGTGGCAAAGGCGTTGTCGGCGGAGTCGCTGCCGTCTTGATACGGACTAGCCATGAGTGACGATAGCCCGTGGGATGTTGGAGCGTACGTGCTTGCTGTGAACGCGGGCTCATCGAGCATAAGGTTCGCCTTATACGACTTGACCGAACGCTTGTTGAAACGCGTGCGCGGAAAGATTGAACGCATCGGTCTCCGCGACGCAACGTTCACCGTCGACGGTTCGATTGGTGCGCGCGCGCAGAGTCGCTCGATCGATGCGGACAACCACAGCGTCGCCACATTCGCACTGATCAACTGGCTCGAAGAGGCGCAACTTCTCTCCGCAGTCAAAGCCGTGGGGCACCGTATGGTGCACGGCGGTTCGCGCTACAGCGCCCCAGAGCGCATCAACGATGACCTCGTGCGAGAGCTGCGGCGGATCAGCGAATACGCCTCGGAGCATCTTCCAGCGGAAATTGAACTTGTCGAGCGATTTCGCCAACGCCTGCCGGACATCCAACACGTCGCGTGCTTCGACACGGCTTTCCATCACGACATGCCGCGCGTAGCGCAGCTGCTACCCATCCCGCGGCGCTTTAGTGAGAAAGGCGTCAGGCGATTCGGGTTCCACGGCCTTTCGTATCAATTTCTCATCGAAGAGCTTGAACGGACTGCAGGCACTGAAGCCGCGCATGGCCGCGTCATCCTCGCTCACCTTGGAAATGGTTCGAGTCTCGCTGCGGTGTCGCAAGGCAAGAGCGTGGATACGACGATGGCATTTACGCCGGCGGCTGGGGTACCGATGAGCACGCGCTCCGGAGACCTCGATCCCGGCCTTGCTTGGTACTTCGCGCAAAGCGAAAACATGAGCGCCGAGCAGTTCCATCGCATGGTCAATCATGAATCGGGGCTGTTGGGTGTTTCGGAAACCAGCTCAGATATACGCGATCTACTCGCGCGCGAAGTTGCCGACGTGCGTGCGGCAGAGGCGGTGGCGCTCTACTGCTATCAGGTCGCTAAATCGATAGGCGCGTTTGCGGTGGTCCTTGGTGGCCTCGACACACTCGTCTTTGCAGGTGGCATCGGCGAGAACTCGCCCGTCATCCGCCATCGCATCTGCGAGAGGCTTGGGTTTCTCGGCGTTGCGCTCGACGACAGGAACAATGCGACGAATGAAGCTCTCATCTCAGCGCATGCGTCCGCGGTTGCCGTACGAATGATCCGTACCGATGAAGAGGCGATGATCGCGCGGGCGACTCAGCGCGTTCTGCGCGGCGCCTGAATGGCTACTCCCGGCTGACAAGGAACACCAGTGACCGAACCGCTTTCTTCCGCACTCCTCACGAAGATGAATGCCTACTGGCGTGCCGCGAACTATCTGTCGGTCGGCCAGATTTATCTCTTCGACAACCCGCTGCTCAAGGCACCGCTTTCCATCGACCACGTGAAGCCGCGGCTGCTCGGGCACTGGGGTACGACGCCGGGACTCAACTTCATCTACGTCCATCTGAACCGCATCATCAAACAGTACGACCTCGACATGATGTATGTGATCGGGCCGGGGCATGGTGGTCCGGGGATCGTGGCGAATTGCTATCTCGAGGGCACGTACAGCGAGGTGTATCCGGAGATTTCGCAGGACGAGCGCGGCATGCAGCGACTCTTCAGGCAGTTCTCGTTTCCCGGCGGGATTCCCAGCCACGTGTCACCTGAAGTGCCGGGCTCGATCCACGAGGGCGGCGAGCTCGGATACTCGCTGATGCACGCCTACGGCGCGGCGTTCGACAACCCGGATCTGATTGTCGCGTGCGTCGTTGGCGACGGTGAGGCCGAGACCGGCCCGCTCGCAACAAGCTGGCACTCGAACAAGTTTCTGAATCCCGCCCGCGACGGCGCTGTCCTGCCGATTCTTCACTTGAACGGATACAAGATCGCCAGTCCCACCGTGCTGGGCCGCGTCAGCCACGGGGAACTCGATCAGCTCTTTCGCGGGTATGGATATGAGCCCTATTTCGTCGAAGGCGAGCAACCGGAGGAGGTTCACCAGGCGATGGCGGCGACGCTGGATCGGGTGATCGAAAAAATCCACAGCATTCAATCCAACGCGCGCTCGAGTGGAATGGTTGAGCGGCCAATGTGGCCGATGATTGTCTTGCGCACGCCTAAAGGCTGGACTGGTCCCAACGCAGTGGACGGACTGCAGACCGAAGGCTCGTGGCGTTCGCACCAAGTGCCGCTCGCGAACCTCGCAGGCAATCCTGATCACCTCAAAGTCCTGGAGCAGTGGCTCCAGAGTTATCGTCCAGTGGAGCTTTTCGACGCAAACGGCAAGCTCATCGCCGAGCTAGCGGAGCTTGCGCCGAAAGGCGAACGCCGCATGGGCGCAAATCCGCATGCCAACGGCGGGGCTTTGCTGCAGGATTTGAAGATGCCCGACTTCCGCGATTACGCTGTCGATGTCACGAACCCCGGGGTAGCAACGGCCGAAGCGACCCGCGTCACCGGCGCCTTCCTGCGCGACGTCATGAAGCTCAACATGGATGCGCGCAACTTCCGTGTCTTCGGCCCCGACGAGACGGAATCGAACCGTCTCGGAAGCCTGTTCGAAGTTACCGACCGTGTATTTACCGGTGAACTCAGGTCCACTGACACCCAGATCTCGCCGGACGGGCGCGTGATGGAAGTGTTGAGCGAGCATCTGTGTCAGGGCTGGCTCGAAGGCTATCTTCTAACCGGCCGCCATGGCTTCTTCTCGTGTTACGAGGCGTTCATTCACATCGTCGATTCGATGTTCAACCAGCACGCGAAGTGGCTCAAGGTCACGCGCGGGCTGCCCTGGCGACGACCGATCGCGTCGCTCAATTACTTGCTCACCTCGCACGTCTGGCGGCAGGACCATAACGGATTCAGCCATCAAGATCCGGGGTTCATCGATCACGTGGTCAACAAAAAGGCCGATGTGATCCGCGTCTACCTGCCACCCGATGCGAACACGCTGCTGTCGGTGACCGATCACTGCCTGCGCAGCCGTCACTACGTCAACGTGATCGTTGCAGGCAAGCAACCGGCTCTGCAGTGGCTCGACATGGACTCAGCCGTCAGGCACTGCACCGCAGGACTGGGCATCTGGTCCTGGGCGAGCAACGACGGAGGAAGTGAACCTGATGTCGTGATGGCGTGCGCCGGAGACGTCCCGACACTCGAGACGCTCGCCGCGGTAGCTCTGCTGCGCGAGCACCTGCCGGAGTTGAAGATCCGTGTCGTCAATGTCGTCGATCTAATGGCGATGCAGCCGCAGAGTGAGCATCCGCATGGGCTCAACGACAAGGACTTCGACATCCTGTTCACCAGAGACAAGCCGACCATCTTTGCCTACCACGGCTACCCGTCACTCATTCACCGGCTCACGTATCGCCGCACCAACCACGTGAATCTGCACGTGCGCGGCTACAACGAGGAGGGCACAACCACTACGCCTTTTGACATGGCCGTGTTGAACAAGATCGATCGATTCAATCTGGTCAGCGACGTCATCAACCGCGTACCTGGTCTTGCTTCGCGCAGCGCCTCCTTGTCGCAACTCATTCGCGACAAACTGATCGAACACCGGCGCTACATCGAGCACTACGGCGACGACATGCCCGAGATCCGCAACTGGAAGTGGGCCGCTACCGCAACATCGAGCAGGAACCTCAAGCCCTGATGAACGATCCTCTTCCACAGGTCATCTTGGTCCGGCACGGCGAGACTGCCTGGACACTGAGCGGGCAGGCCACCGGACGCACTGACCTTCCACTGACCGAGCAGGGTGAGCGCGAAGCACGCGAATTGAGCGTGCAACTGAAAGGACTGAGCTTCGTTCAAGTGCTTAGCAGTCCGCTGCAACGAGCACTGCGCACTGGCGAGCTGGCTGGTTTCAGTGTTGCGCACGTCGACGCCGATCTGACCGAATGGGACTATGGCGCCTACGAAGGTCGCCGCACGGCAGACATTCGCGCCGAGCGTCCCGGCTGGCGGCTGTTCACGGATGGCTGCCCGGACGGCGAAACCTTGCAAGCCGTAAGTGTGCGCGCCGATCGTGTCATCGATCGAATCCGTGCTGTCAGCGGTGACGTGCTCGTCTTTGCGCATCGGGACATCCTGCGCATCCTCGCCGCCCGCTGGCTCGGTTTGCACGCAGCGGAAGCCGGCCATTTCTATCTCAGCACGGCGTCGCTGAGTATTCTCGGTTACCACCACGATCTGAATGAGCCGGTCATTCGCGGCTGGAATCACACGCGACATCGATGACGCCGTTCAAGGAAGGTCTTATGTCCAAGCCTGCACAGGAGATGACAAGAACGGTCGCCGAACTCGCGGCGCGCGGCAAGGGAGTTCTTGCTGCCGACGAGAGCACCGGCACCATCGAGAAACGCTTCAAGTCCGTCAACGTGCCGTCCACGGAACAAACGCGGCGCGACTACCGCGAGTTGTTGTTCTCGACACCCCGGCTGAACACTTTCATCAGCGGCGTGATCCTGTTCGAGGAGACGCTCAAACAGAAAAGTGCGGCTCGCGTGCCGCTGCCGCAGCTGCTGACAGCGCAAGGCATCGTGCCTGGTATCAAGGTGGATAAGGGCACGGTGCCGCTGCCCGGTTTCCCCGGCGAAAAAGTGACGCAGGGCCTGGATGGACTGGCGCAGCGGCTCACCGAGTACAAACAACTCGGCGCGCGCTTCGCGAAGTGGCGCGCAGTGATTGAAATAGGCCCCGCCTTGCCGACTGCGCACGCGATTGCGGTCAATGCGAACGCGCTGGCGCACTACGCTGCCCTGTGCCAGGAGCAAGGCCTTGTGCCGATCGTCGAGCCCGAGGTGTTGATGGATGGCGACCACTCGCTCGCGACCTGCGCACGCGTTACCGAGCAGGTACTGCACGCGGTGTTTCACGCGCTGCACCGGCAGCGTGTCGTGCTCGAGGCCATGCTATTGAAACCCAACATGGTCGTGGCGGGCGAAGCGTGTCCCAAGCAAGCTGCGCCTGAGCAGGTCGCTGAGGCGACTCTTGCGTGCCTGCGGCACACGGTGCCGGCAGCGGTGCCCGGAATCTATTTTCTATCCGGCGGGCAGGATGATGTGACGGCCACGGCCAATCTGAACGCGATCAACGCCGCCCTCGACAAGCAGCCTTGGGTTTTGAGCTTTTCGTACGGACGCGCCCTGCAGGCGGCTGCGCTCAACGCTTGGCGCGGGCAGCGAGCCAACACGACTGTCGCGCAACAGGCGCTCTACCAGCGCGCGCGCCTTAATAGCGCGGCTCGCGAAGGCACATACAACGCGAACATGGAGAATGATCCGCATGCTCCAATGGTGAGGCCGGTTGCGTGAGTAGGAAGCGGCTTAGCGTTGATGCGGAACTGGAAAAGCTTCAGCACGAATCATTCAGTTACTTTTTGCACGAAGCGAATCCAGTCAACGGGCTGGTGCGTGACAAGACCGAACCGAATTGGCCTTCCAGTATTGCCGCCACCGGCCTCGCGTTGGCGGCTTACCCCGTCGGCGTCGAGCGCGGTTTCTTGTCGCGTGCCGCCGCGGTCGAGCGAACGATTGCAACGTTGCGCTTTTTCTGGAACAGCCCGCAAGGCCCTGAGCCTGATGCTAGCGGCTACCAGGGCTTTTACTACCACTTCCTTGACATGCAGACCGGACGGCGCGCCTGGCAATGTGAGCTGTCAACAGTGGACAGCGCTTTACTGCTTGCCGGCGCTTTGACAGCGGGAAGTTATTTTGACGCAGAGACGGCCGATGAGCAGGAGATCCGCACACTCGCCGAAGCGCTCTACCGTCGTGCCGATTGGCAATGGGCGCAAAACCTGGGTGCCACGGTGACGCACGGCTGGAAGCCGGAAAGCGGCTTCCTTGACTATCGGTGGGAAGGCTACGACGAGGCGCTGCTGCTATATATCCTGGGCCTGGGTTCGCCGACACATCCGCTGCCCGAGGACAGCTACGCAGCGTGGGCTTCTTCGTATCAGTGGCAGAGTTGTTACGGATATGAATATCTGTACGCGGGGCCATTCTTCACGCACCAGCTCTCGCATGTCTGGGTTGATTTTCGCGGTATTCAGGACGCGTTCATGCGCGACAAAGGCATCGACTATTTCGAGAACAGCCGCCGCGCGACGTATGTGCAACAACAGTACGCGATCGACAACCCTCTCCGGTTCGAAGGGTATAGCCGCCGTTGCTGGGGCGTAACCGCGAGTGAAGGTCCGGGGCCAAGCACCCTTACAGTAAACGGCATCCAGCGGCAGTTCTTCGATTACCTGGGACGCGGCGTGCCGTACGGACCCGACGACGGCACCCTCGCACCATGGGCCGTGGTGGCGTCGTTGCCGTTTGCGCCCGAGATCGTGCTGCCCGCGCTCGATTACTGCATTCACGAGATGCACTTGACCGAGTCCAATCCGTATGGATTCAAGGCTTCGTTTAACCCCACCTACCCGGACAAATCGGCCAATCCGCACGCGTGGGTATCGCCATGGCACTTCGGGCTGAATCAAGGTCCGATCATTCTGATGATTGAAAACTATCGCACCGGCCTGCTGTGGCAATTGATGCGGCAGTGCCAATACATTGTCGGCGGTTTGCGGCGCGCCGGTTTCACCGGGGGTTGGCTTCCCGTCATGTAACGTGCGGCCAATTGCTCCGCCGCTTGTTAACACGCCAGCTGCGTTGGCACCGTGAACGTCCTCACAAAATAGCGCCCCGTCTCAACATGGATGCTCATGGCCTGCGGCGTCTGGCTCGTGGGGCTGGGTCTCTACTTCATTGTTCTGCGGTCGCCGTTGTTGCCGGAGGACCCTCGCTTCATGGGCACCACCCTCGTACAGCTGCGCGCTGCTGTGCCCGGCCTTGAAGGATGGTTGAAAAAAGTGTTCACAGTCATGGGCGGATTTATGGCGGGCGCGGGGTGCTCACTGTGTTCGTTGCCACCGCCGCTATGCCACCGCGATTGAAGGGCACGTCATGGGCCCTCGCTCTTTCTGGCGCGCTTACTGTTGCGCTGATGAGCGCAACCAACTTCGCACTGCATTCCGATTTCAGATGGCTACTGGTAGTCCCGGCTTTGCTCTGGTTCGCAGGGCTCGTCTTCTATGTCGCGAGGCGCTAGCAAAATGACGCATCGTTTGCCGGATAGTCTGCTTTAGCGCTGTCCAGCTTTTCGTCCAGGCTCGGCAATTCGGCTGGCTCATACACCGAAGCTCTCGCCGCAGCCGCAGCTCTGGCGCGCATTGGGGTTGTCGAAGCGCACGCGCCGGGCGAGACCTTCCTCTACGACGTCGAGCGTCGTACCTTGTAGGTAAGGCAGGCTCGCCGCGTCTACAACAACGCGCACGCCCCCGCTCTCGAACACCTGGTCAGCGTCGCGGACGGCGTCGGCAGGATCGACGCGATAGCCGAAGCCCGAGCAGCCGTTAGCCTGCACCGCGAGGCGCACTGCGACTGCGCCGGGATGCTTCGCAAGCTGCGCGGCGAAATGTTTTGCTGCGCGCGCGCTCAGGGAGATAGGCAGCATCGCGGCGCGCGCCGGCGCTTCATCACGCGGAATCTGAATTACAAGATCGGTTGCGCCGCCTTCGACCTGGCACGAGAGACGAGCGCCCCGCTCGGCCGCTCCCGCCCAATCCAGCATGTTGAGTTCATCTGTGGTGGCTACGTCGAGTGTCTCAAGCCCTTCGCGCACTACTACGCGACAACTCGAGCAGGCGAGAACGCCGCCACAGTCATGCGCGATGTCCACGCCCTCCCTCAGCAGACGGTCAAGAAGTATTTCGCCTTCGTCGAGGCTCAGCTTCAGACTTTCCATAGGCAAGTAGGACACACCTTCGGCCACACCGTTCAATTGCACGCCATTAGGCGCGCGCCAATGATCAGACGCGGTCATTGGCGGAGCCGCAGCCGGTGCCGTTATACGGCGAGGCCAAGCAGCTTGAGTTCTTCAGCCTCACTGCGGCGCTTGATGCCGCTGACGCGTTCGATCACGCGCTCAACGCGCGACCAGAACATCACCTCCTCCAGCAGCGGGTTAAGAAAGTTGGTGATCACGCAGTAATGCGTCGTGCGCGATCCTGCATGGTGCTTGCCGTGGTGACGCGGCGTTTGCAGAAGGTGCAGCTTCTGCAACCAACGCACGGCAGCCGGCATTTCGACGCTGTTCATGTGTGCCCACTTGTGGATCTGGTTCGCATTGATCACCAGCAGAGCGAACAGCACGACGTGCCAGCTCAACCATCCCATGTACAGCGCGGCGCCGATCAATATCGCGCCGGCGAGCAGCAGGTCCCACGAGCTGGCAAACCAGGTCTTACGTAGAAATTCGCGCGGCCGCCAGTGATGGCGCAGGTTGTCCTCTGCCAGTGAGCCGATCAGCGGCGCTCCGGGCCTTGCGTACGCGTCCTCAACCCAGTGCACCACGCCCGACACGAAGTCAGCCAGCAATACGGTGACGCCTGCTTGCATGATCAAACTACTCATACATCCTTTAAGGCATACCGCGACATCGCGGCGTGCACAGAATCGACGAGGAGCAGGTGAACTAGCCCCCTGATTCACCGGACACGGTTTCTCACTTATCTTAGGAGATAG
>JBDTQZ010000021.1:0-9900 GCA_039931935.1 Burkholderiaceae bacterium
CGCGGTGCGATTCCCGATTCGACATACGTCGGACATGTCGATAGCGCGAGTGTCGGCTGTGCAATGTAGTTTTCAGGCTTGGCGCGCAAACGCGCCGAAAACTCCTGGCGTTCCTCGCGCGTCGACGCCGGCCCAACCAGCATGCCGTAACCGCCGGCGCCGTGCACTTCCTTCACAACCAACTCTTCCAGATGAGCTAGCGTGTACTCCAACTGTTCCGGCTCGCGGCAAACGTGCGTTGGAACATTCGACAGAATTGGTTTTTCACCGAGGTAGAAGTCGATCATCTCGGGCACGTGCGGATAGATCGACTTGTCGTCCGCAATCCCGGTACCGATCGCATTGGCCAGCGTGACCTTCCCCGCTCGGTAAACCGACAGCAGCCCGGCCACGCCGAGTGTCGAGTCTTTGCGAAACGCCCGCGGATCGAGGAAATCATCGTCGATACGACGGTAGATCACATCGACCCGCTGCGGACCGCGCGTGGTGCGCATGAACACGTGGTTGTCCTGCACAAACAAATCCTGCCCCTCGACCAGCTCGATACCCATTTGCTGCGCCAAAAACGCATGCTCGAAGTACGCTGAGTTGTACATGCCGGGCGTTAACAGAACGACCGTGGGATCGTCGACGCCGAGCGGCGCCACCGACCGCAGATTTTCGAGCAGCACATCCGGATAATGCGCGACCGGCGCCACGCGGTTCCGCGCAAATAGATCGGAAAACAGCCGCATCATCATCTTGCGGTTTTCCAGCATGTAGGAGACGCCGCTCGGCACACGCAGGTTGTCCTCGAGGACGAAGTACTCGCCTGCTCCCGTCGCGCCCGACGCCCGGACGACATCAATTCCAGCCACATGCGCGTAGATGTCGCCCGTGACGTCGATTCCACGCATTTCGGGCCGATACTGCGAGTTGCGCAAGATCTGTTCCGCGGGAAGGTTTCCCGCACGCAATATGTCTTGGTCGTGATACACGTCGCGGAGAAACATGTTTAGCGCGCGCACTCTCTGTTTCAGGCCGGATTCGAGCTTTTTCCATTCGGCAGCAGGAATGATGCGTGGCACGACATCAAACGGAATCAGGCGCTCGGTTGCTTCGCCGTTACTTTTGTCGTCTTTTTCGCCGTAGACGGCGAACGTAACGCCGACCCGGCGGAATACGAGATCAGCCTCGGCCCGCTTGAACTGCATTGCGTCGGGTGTCTGCTCCGACAGCCAGCGTTCGAACTCGCGATAATGCGCGCGCACACGATCACTGCCGTCGTACATCTCGTCGAACGCTTTTCGCTGCATCGCCCTAAACCCTGCCCCACCGGGCAGTTTAGCGGCCACCCAACGGCTCAGGCGGTCCCGGAATTACGTCGGGCGTGGAGGGTCCGGCCTCCGGTATGCCACTGCCGGGGTCAGCGCCCCGCGATGCTGTCGGTGGTCGGTTATGCCAGTAGCGCGCCTGCGTTTCGCGCGACGAAGACACCGTACTTGCTCCATCGACTGCGAAGCGCCATTGAAGTGCGCCCGAGTAGTCGGTTCGAAAAAATTGAATCCTTCTTGCGTGATAGCGATCAACGACCTCCGCGTCGGGATGCCGGAAACGATTCCGATAACCTGCCTGCGCGACCGCCGCGGTGGCGCCCAACGTGTCGAGCAGCAAGGTGCCGGACGAGCTGCGGCTGCCGTGATGCGGCACCGCCAGCCAATCGGCACGCAGAGTAGGTTCGCGCGCGACCATGGCGGACTCGTCAGCCAGCGGCACATCGCCCGTCAGAAGCAGGCGCGTGGCACCGGAAGTGATCATTACGACACAGCTCATTGAGTTGGTTGGACGCTTGGCTTCGTAATCTGCAGGCGCCGGGTGCAGCACAGCGAACCTCAGCATCCCTACGCTCCATTG
This sequence comes from Burkholderiaceae bacterium, assembly GCA_039931935.1. GTDB lineage: Bacteria > Pseudomonadota > Gammaproteobacteria > Burkholderiales > Burkholderiaceae_F > JACCZX01. The sequence goes on from JBDTQZ010000021.1 coordinate 1,894, forward strand.
CATGCCGGCCACGCATCGCTGTGCGTCGATGCGCGCGTTGAGCGCCGGATGCCCGACGGCGATTGAAGAAATCACGCGATCCACCGGCACTGCCCGCAGTATCGATGCCGCTCCGCCTGAATGATCGTTATCCAAATGCGAGATGATCAAGCCGTCGAGCTTCCCGATTCCTCGATGCCGCAGGTACGGCAAGATCAAGCGTTCACCCGCGTCGGTATCAGCGGAGTAGCGAGGGCCTGCGTCATAGAGCCACACGTGCCGGTTGGTTTCAACCAGCAGCGCGGACCCTTGGCCGACGTCGAGTGCCGTCACCCACACCTCGTTCTCTGCGGCGCGCATCGCCGGCCATACGAACATCGGAAGTATCGCTACGGCTCCAACCGCACGTAGCGGCCACCCCGGCGGAGCTAACAGCCAGATCACGCCGATTACCGTCAGGACGACCAGTGCCAGCGGCGGAGTCGCTACCGGCACATTGGCCCACGCGAACGACGCAGCCCACTCGAGCAACGCGGCCACGATCGCAAAGACTGCGTCGGCAGCACCGAGCACCGGCTCTGCCAGCAACGATAAGGGCGCGGGAAGCAGCGCGAGGGCAGCGCCGAGCAATGCGAGTGGAGTAACGGCCCAGCTGACGACAGGAATCGCCACGGCGTTGGCGAGCGGCGACACGATTGACAACTGATGAAACAGCAACACTGTGGCAGGTACCAGCGCGAGTGTCACTGCGATCTGCACGCGCGCGGCGGCGTGCAACGCCGGACGGAGTCCTGAAGAGGCAGAATGCAGCGGCCTGCCCTGCACGACCCAAACGATAGCTGCGACGGCGCCGAATGAAAGCCAGAAACCTGGTGCGAGGACGGCCCAGGGATCGATCAGGCAGACAAGCGCAGCAGCGAGCGCCAGCGAAGTCGGAGCCCCGATGCGCGAACTTAACAGCCACGCAATACCGACCGTCGCCAGCATGACCACCGTCCGCTGAGCGGGAACACCCCAACCCGCCAGCAGCGCGTACGAAAACGCCGCGATCAAGCCAGCGATCACGGCGGCGGTTTGCGCGGCTGCGCTCCGAACCAGCACCGGCGAGCGCCGCCATAGGGTGCCAACGCAGAGTCCGACCAGACTCGCGATCATCGTGATGTGCAATCCGGAGATACTGACCAGATGACCGATGCCGGTGCGGTTGAACAACGTCCAGTCGGCGTCGCCGATGGCGCGTTGGTCACCGAGCACCAGTGCCAGCAGCACCCCGCCGTATCGCTTGCCTTCGAGCTTTGCCAGCAGCTGCGCGCGCAGGTTTGAGCGTGCACGCTCGATCGCGTACTGCGGCGCCCACACCATCGCTTGCACTCGCTTCGCCGGTGGATCGTTACGACCCGCACGCACGTAGCCGGACGCACGCAAATTTCGTTCGAGCATCCACGCTGCGAAATCGAATCCACCTGGATTCATCGTGCCGTGCGGGCGCTTCAATCGCACCGTAAACGCCCACCGCTCGCCTGGCTGCACGGCGCCGTCGCCGCCAACATCGCTGCTGTACCAACCGAGTAGAACGCGCGACGGGACGTGCACACTGGGCGCAACGACACGTTCGACGTCAAGCTCGAACCGCACGCCACGCTCGAGCCTTACCGGCAGGCTGGCAACCACACCGACGAGAGCGATGTCACGGCCTTCGTCAGCGAACGCGAGCTCATCTGCCATGCGCCACTTCGCTTGGCCCGCTGCGTAGGCAAACCCCATGCAACCGAAGGCCACGAGAATTCCCGCGTGTGCGAACCCGCTCGGTCTCGACCGCAGCAGCACTAGCAGCGTCGTCGCTGCCACGCCTGCGAGCAACGCGATGATCGCCCCATCGGGTAGCGACGCCTGCCATTGCAGCGCACAGACACCGATCACGAAGGCGATCAGCGCTGCCGATCTCATACGGTCGGCAAACCGCGCATCGGGCTTGCTGTCATCCAACAAGTCTACGCAGCGAAAACGTAGGGGACAGGCCCTAAACTTGACGAATGCCTCGTAAATTTTTTCGTAAGGTCATGCCCAACGTCGACAAGGTGCGCGAAGTGAAGGCGCTCTCGATGTTCGGCGACAGTTTGTTTCACCCAGCTCTATGGCACCTGAATCGTCGCTCTGCTGCAGGTGGCGTCGCGGTCGGTTTGTTTTGCGGATTGATTCCCGGTCCGCTGCAGATGCTCGGTTCGGCGATCGCGTGCGTTTTCTTGCGCGTGAATCTGCCGTTGGCGCTGGTCACGACCCTCTACACCAACCCGCTCACGATTGTCCCGCTGTACCTGATTGCATACGAGATCGGTGGATTCACTCTAGGTGCGCGCGGCTTGTCCACGCCGCCTGCGCTACCCGAATGGGAGTGGACGCACATGATTGAATCGATGCAGGCGATAGCCCGCTGGATGGTGAGCCTCGGTGCGCCGCTCGCGGTGGGACTGCTTCTGCTGGCGTCGATACTTGCGGCAATCGGGTATGTGACGGTGCGCGGGCTCTGGAGTGTTTATCTGCGGCGTGCGTGGCACGCGCGGCGCCATCGATCGCGTGTCGCTTAGAAGATGTTCATGCCGGCGCGAGTCGGCCGTCCTTCAACCGTAACACCCGATCGCAACGAGACGCGAGCTCTGGGTCGTGCGTAACGATCACAACCGCCGTTCTGCTGCTTCGCGCCAGATCAACAAAGACGTTGAAGACACCGCGCGCAGTATCGCGATCGAGGTTACCGGTCGGTTCATCGGCCAGCACACACGCAGGCCGCGTGACGATCGCGCGAGCGATCGCCGTGCGTTGCCGCTCGCCTCCTGACAGCTCGCCCGGATGGTGCAGCTGTCGTTCTCGCAGCCCGACAGCCGCCAGCGTCTCCTTCGCGCTCGCTCTGGCGTCATGCAACAGCTGACGACGAATTGTCAGAGGCATCGCGACGTTATCCAGAGCGGTGAACTCGGGCAGCAAATGATGGAACTGGTAAATGAAGCCGAGACGCTCATTGCGCAACCGGCCTCGATCGACCTCGCTGAGCTGCGCGACGTCGCGCCCTTCGATCATCACTTGCCCGCGATCTGCCGCGTCGAGCCCACCGAACACGTGCAGCAGCGTGCTCTTGCCTGACCCCGATGCCCCCACCACTGCGACCAACTCGCCCGGCGCCACATCGAGGTCGGCGCCGCGCAGCACTTCCACGGCCAACCCTCCCTCGCGATAGGCCTTTTCGACTCCACGCGCGCTGAGTACCGTACCGTCTACCGTACCGTCAGTCATAGCGCAGAGCCTCGGCCGGCTTGACACGCGACGCGCGCCAGCTTGGATACAACGTCGCGACCAATGACAACACCATCGAGATCAGAGCGATCGGCACAATATCGCTCGCACGCGGATCGGACGGCAGCGAGCTAATGAAATAAATGTCCTTTGGAATCAGCGGAAAGCCGGCGATGCGTTCGATCGCCGGAAAAATCGTATCGAGGTTGTTGGCGACGAGTAACCCACTGGCGACACCTAGCAGCGTGCCGAGTACTCCGATCAATGCTCCCTGCACCATGAACACCAGCATTACGCTGCCGGGACTGGCGCCAAGCGTGCGCATGATCGCGATGTCCGATTGCTTTTCCGTGACGGTCATCACCAGCGTTGAAACCAGGTTGAATGCCGCTACCGCAACGATCAGCGCAAGGATGATGAACATCATTCGCTTTTCGATTTGAACCGCGGAAAAATAGCTTCGATTCTGGCGCCCCCAGTCGCGCACCACCACACCGGGATCGAACGATCTCGAGAGGTCCAGCGCCACCTCGGGCGCACGCTCCAGGTCGCTCAGCTTGAGCCGCACGCCGGTAGGCCCATCGACCCTGAACAGCCGCGCAGCGTCGCCGATATGGATCAGTGCCAGCGAGCTGTCGTATTCAAAGTGGCCCGAATCGAACGTGCCGATGACGGTGAACTGCTTCAGCCGCGGCACCACGCCGGCCGGCGTCACCTGGCCCTGCGGCGCGATCAACGTCACTTTCTCGCCCTTTAGCAGGCCCAGCACGCGCGCAAGCTCACCGCCCAGAATGACGCCGAACTCGCCCTCGACCAGTGCAGTCAGCGGTGCTCCACGCACTTGCAACGCAATCTCCGAAACTTGTGGCTCGGCAGCCGGATCAATTCCACGCACCAGTGCGCCACGAACGCTCTCGCCGTTGGTCAGGAGCGCCTGCGCGTTGATGTACGGCGCAGCGCCTATCACCTGGGGATTGCGGCGCGCGATCTGCTCGACCGCGCGCCAATCGGGCAGTGCACCGTTGCTCGCAAATACTTCGACGTGTGAGACCACCGAAAGCATTCGATCGCGCACTTGATGAACGAAGCCGTTCATCACAGACAGGACGACGATCAGCGCCATTACGCCGAGCGCAATACCGATCATCGAAATGCCGGATATGAATGAAATAAATCCGTTGCGACGGCGCGCACGCCTGCCAGCACGCGTGTAGCGCAGGCCGATTCGAAGTTCGTAAGGAAGGTTCAAGGGAGGAATGGAATTGAACTGGAGCGCGGCGATTGTAGCCAAGCGGCACCGAGTCGCCGTCGGCGGCGTTGATCGATTGCGTTCGACCGTAGAATTAGTCGATGCATTTCACGTTGCTTGTGGCCGGCGCGCTAGTGCCCGGCGAGTTGGCCATTGCATTGACTGCATCGTTAGATATACCCACGTTGACGACTCGCCTTTCGCGCGCGACGCTCGTTGAGCCTTCGGCTCCATCCCAACGCGTCGGCGCACATTTTGGCTGGCTGGCAAACAAGCTGTTTGGTCAGCCCGAGCCTGCTCCGACAGCCCCTTACGCGTATGCGCAGCTCACAGGCGGGGCGACACCCAGGTTCGTCTGGCATGCCGATCCGGTCCACATGGAAGCGGCAAGCGATCATCTGATCGTGCAATCGATCGGCACCGATGCGCCAACTCCGAAAGAGTCGAGCGCCCTGCTCGCCATCGCAAACGAGCTTGCGCTGGACACAAGCTGCCAGCTCATCGATGTCGGGGGGCGCTGGTTCTTGTTGTCTGAGCATGACTGGCAGATCGACGCGCGTCCGCTGGCGGCGGTGAACCAAACCGCGGTCGAGATGCCCGGCGGCCGCGATGCGCAGGTCTGGACCCGTTTGCACAACGAAATTCAGATGGCATGGCATGCCCATGAAGCAAATGCTCAGCGTGAAACGAACGGCATGCGGACGATCAATGCCATCTGGCTGCACGGCGGCGGGCGATGGAAACCTTTGCCTCCGATCGAATTCACGCAGGTTCAATCCGTTGCGCCGGAGTTGCAAGGCGCAGCACAGGCTGCCGGTGCTCGAGGCGCGCCGGCAGGGGCTCAAGTGACCGATAGGGCGCTCGTGGTTTTCGATGACACGTGGGTATCAAAGCAATGCCAGGATTGGAGTGCGTGGCTGCGAGCGATCACCGATCTCGACCGCACGCTCGTTGCGCATTCTGAGGACTCGATCGATTTGATTTTTTGCGGCGATACATTGCGCACGTTTGAGTCGCGTGCTTCGGATCGATACAAACCTTGGCGTCGGCGTACGCTGGCGCAGGCATTCACCGAATGACCGTACTGAGTATTCGCGACTTCGACGCCGCCACGGCGCGCCGTCTGGCGGCCGAAGGAGTGCCTGCAGCATTGGCACGCGCCCTTGCAGCACGTGGCATCGCAAGTGTTGAAGAAACCCGATTGGCGCTCGATGGATTGGTGGCGCCCGGAACCCTGGCGCATGTGCACGACGCAGCGGTGCTGCTGGCAGACGCAATAGCGGCGGACTCACGCCTGCTGATCGTTGCTGATTACGACTGCGATGGCGCCACCGCGTGCGCGGTCGGCCTGCTGGGACTGCGTGCGATGGGGGCACACGTCGATTACCTGGTACCCAATCGCTTCGAATATGGGTACGGATTGACGCCTGAGATCGTTGATCTGGCCGCGCGCGCAGCACAAGGTCCTCCAGACTTGCTGATCACTGTCGACAACGGCATCGCGAGCGTCGAAGGCGTGGCGCGCGCGAACGAACTCGGTATCTCCGTACTGGTCACGGACCATCACCTGCCCGGTGCCGTGCTACCGGCTGCCGCCTGCATCGTCAATCCGAATCAGGCGGGCTGCGGATTCCCGAGCAAGCATCTGGCGGGTGTCGGTGTGATGTTCTATGTGCTGCTCGCCCTCCGAGCCGAGCTACGCGCGCGCGAAACCTTCGACGCTGCAACGCAGCCTCGGCTCGATCACCTGCTCGATCTGGTCGCGCTCGGCACCGTCGCGGATGTCGTCAAGCTTGATCGCAACAATCGAATCCTGATCGGGCAAGGTTTGCAGCGGATTCGTCAGGGCCGGCTGCGCCCGGGCATCGCCGCGTTGTTTCAGATCGCCGGCAAAGATGCACGAGTGGCCGGTGCACGCGATCTGGGCTTCGCCATCGGTCCGCGTATTAACGCAGCCGGACGGCTAACCGACATGACGATCGGCATCGAATGTCTGATCACCGACAGCTTCGAGCGTGCAATCGAGCTCGCACGTCAGCTCGATCAATTGAATCGAGACCGCCGTGATATCGAAAGCGACATGCAACTCGATGCTCTGGCGGTGCTCGATGACGCCGACGTCGCCGCGCGCCGCACGATCTGCCTTTACAACAAGGACTGGCACCAGGGCGTAATCGGGCTGGTCGCATCAAGAATCAAGGAAAAGTATCACCGGCCGACGATCGCATTTGCGCGCGCGAATGACGGCGAGCTACGCGGATCGGGTCGCTCGATCGAAGGCGTGCATTTGCGCGACACGCTCGACCTGGTGACCAAGAAGGCACCCTCCCTGGTGCGCCGCTTCGGAGGCCACGCGATGGCTGCAGGCTTGACGATGCCCGCGTCGAGCTACGACAGTTTCGCTTTGGCATTCGAAGACGCTACGCGTTCGTCGTGCGAGCAAACGCTCTTCGAGCGCACGATCACGACGGACGGCGCGCTGGCTGCCAACGAAGTTGTGCTGTCGCTGATCGAAGCGATCGATTCGCATGTATGGGGCCAGGGATTTCCGGCGCCGCTGTTCGATAACGAGTTCGTCGTAGTCGAACAGCGCCTGGTCAAGGATCGGCATCTCAAGCTAGTACTCGACCTCGACGGCCGCCTCTTCGATGCGATTTGGTTTTCCCGCACCGAACAAGTGCCTCGCACGGTGCGACTGGCGTATCGCCCCGTCATCGACGACTACCTGGGTGAGCGTCGCTTGCAGCTGGTGATCGAGTATGCCGCCCTATAATTCGGCGCCTACCGAGAAAAATCGGCAAAAAACCAAAGGACATCATGGAAGCCGAGCGTCTGAATCAGATTGAAGGCACTGTAGCGGACTTGCGCACTCGCCTGTCTGAACTGCGGAGGTATCTTTGACGTCGATGTGAAAGAACGCCGGCTTGAAGAGATCGGCCAGGCGCTCGAGGATCCGAAAGTCTGGGAAGATCAGAAGCGCGCTCAGGAACTGGGCAGAGAGAAGAAAAGCGCAGAGACGATCGTGCAGAAGATGCGCACTCTCGAATCAGCCGTGAGCGATTCGGACGAGTTGTTCGCAATGGCCCGTAGCGACGATGACGAAGCAACGCTGATTGCGGTCGATGCCGATGTGGCCGCGCTGGCCAAGCAGGTCGCCGAGCTCGAGTTTCAGCGGATGTTCAACAATCCGCTCGATCCAAACAACTGCTTCATAGAGATCCAAGCGGGTGCCGGTGGGACCGAAGCGCAGGACTGGGCGTCGATGCTCGAGCGTATGTACCTGCGCTACGCCGAGCGGCGAAAGTTCAAGTCCGAATTGCTCGATGAAACGAGCGGCGAAGTCGCCGGCATCAAGGGCGCAACGATCAAGCTGGTCGGCGAGTACGCCTTCGGCATGCTGCGCACCGAAACAGGCATCCACCGGCTCGTGCGCAAGTCGCCATTTGATTCGAACGCGCGCCGACATACGTCATTCGCAAGCGTGTTCGTAT
>JBDTQZ010000022.1:0-9676 GCA_039931935.1 Burkholderiaceae bacterium
CTTGTCGTTCCCGATGTCATTGGCGCAGCAGCGGCCGGCCACGATTGAGCGAGATGGCGAGGGTGCTTGTCGTCGAGGATGAGCATAGCCAGGCGGAAGTCCTGACGATGCTCTTTACCCTCGAGGGCTTCGAGGTCGCGGTCGCCTCCAACGGTAAGGAGGCCCTGGCTCAGATAGATCGCGTGCAGCCCGACTTGATTATCACTGACTACATGATGCCGCTGATGAACGGCGGCGAAATGGCCAAGATCGTCCGCGCTGCACCACTGCATGCCAAGGTGCCCATTGTGATGACGAGCGCGACTGACGCGCGGCAAGTCGAGCAGCATTCAGAACACTACGATGCGTTCCTTCGCAAGCCATATCTCTGGGACGAGCTCTTCGCAATCATCAAGCAGTTGTTGGCTCGGCCACTGGATGCCAAAGTGAAGAGTTGAAGGTCCGCGTTGCGGGCCTCGAGCTTCCGCCTGGGTCGCAAGAGGTCATTGAATTCACCTGCAAGCGATCGGCTGGCATTGCTTCCAGTGCCAATCAGCTAACTTTGCTAAGCCGTTGAACTTGCAGCCGCGTAAGCGGCGATCGCATCGAGCACGGTGCGGTCGTCGCCGATAAACGGCTTCAGGTCGAACTTCAAGCGCGGGTGCTTGAGGGTCGCGCGCTCGATCAGCTGCGGTACGTCGTCACGGACGTGACCACCGGGGCCGAGAAACAACGGCACGACACTGATAGACGTTGCTCCGCGCGCAACCAGATCGTTAACGGCGCCTATGAAGTCAGGCATCGAATGTTCCAGGTAGGCCAGCGCAACAGCACACTCGGGCCTGCGGCGCTCGACCGCAGCACGAATCTGCTCGAACGGAGTGACCCATTGCGCGTCGCGCGACCCATGCGCCAGCATGATGATGCCCTTCACTCTGGTCTCGGCTCCAATTCGGCCAGCCTAGTCAATGTCGCCAGTAACGCATCAGGAATTTCGATTCCGTGAACAACGGCGCGCTGCGCAAGGTCCGCCCTGCGTTCTCCGGGCAATCGCACATCAGGATCGGCGCACATTGCCTCGATCAATACTTCGACTCGCGCGTGATACACATTTGCGCCGGCTAATGCTGCGGGATCGATGACCAGAAACGCCTGCCCCAGCCGCGGCTGATTACCGACGTCGACAAAGAAAGAATCGGCCTCATAGCCGAAGTGCGCGCCGGTTAGCGACGTGCAAAGCAGCTCGACGATTAGCGCGAGCATCGCGCCTTTGACGCCCCCTGCAGGAAGCATCATGCCGTCGAGCGCGGCTTGGGCGTCGGTCGTTGGTTTGCCGGCGCGATCGAGTGCCCATCCCAACGGAATCGGCTTGCCTTGCTGTGCCGCAAGCATCACTTTGCCACGCGCGACCTCCGATAGCGACAGATCGATGGTCAAGGGTGCGGCAGCACTGCGTGGAAACACTGCGGCGATCGGATTGGTACCGAAAAGCGCGCGCGACCCCTGCCACGCCGGCATTGCAGCCGGCGAATTGCTGAATGCAAGGCCGACCATGTGTTGCTCAGCCACGGCGGTCAAGTGATAGGCAGCCACACCGAAGTGATGACTGTTTGTCACCGCCGCAAATCCGATGCCTTGGGTTTGCGCTCGCTTGATCGATTCAGTCACAGCCAATGTACACGCCGGAAACGCCAAGCCGCTTTCCGCATCGATCAAACATGCCGCGGGTTTCTCTCGAACGATGCGTGCAACAGCCTTCCCGTTCGCGCGGCCGTTCCTCAAGTGAGCAACGTATTGTGTTACGCGCGCAGCACCATGCGAAGTCAAACCTTGCGCATCGGCCGCCACCAATGCGCGCGCCGTCGACGAAGCCATCGATTGAGCGGCGCCAGCGCTGGTGAGCGCACGTTCAATCATCGATTCGAGACGTTGCAGCGAAACGATAGTCATCGCTTGTTCATCGCATGCAGCGAGGCGGCCACTCGCTGCGCGATCATGTCGCTGACTCGCGCGTTGGCTTCCGCCGTGACTCCCGCCACATGCGGCGTAAGAATCAGATTCGGAACGTCAGCCCAAGCAAGGCTTGCTGCAAGCGGTTCTTGCTCGAACACGTCGAGCGCCACACCGCCTAACGCACCGCTTCGCAGCGCGGCGATCAGCGCGCTTTCGTCGACGAGGCCGCCGCGCGCTGTGTTGATCATGATTGCGCCGCGCTTCATCAACGCAATGCGCGAAGCATTCAGCATTGCGCGCGTCTGAGCTACTAACGGCACATGCAGCGAGACCACATCGGCCTCGGCAAGCAGCGCCTCGAGGCTTCGGCTTGCGACAGCATGCTGGCGCCATGCCGCATCATCGCCAGCTACCATCGGATCGTGCGCGACGACGTGCATGCCAAGGTTGTGCGCAAGCCGCGCGGTCACACGGCCGATCGAGCCGAACCCGATCAGTCCAAGTGTCTTTCCGCGAAGCTCGCGGCCGTGCGACAGCTGCGCGCGCGGCCAGTGGCCGGCAGCGACTTCAGCCGATGACCCGTAAACGCCCCGCAACAGCATCATCGCCGTCGTGACGACGTATTCGGCGACCGACACTGCGTTGGCGCCGGTTGCGGCAATCACTTCGATGCCACGCGCGGAACACGCGGTGGTATCGATGTTATCGAGCCCGACACCGAGCCGGCCAACCACTTTCAGCTTCGGTGCACCCGCAATCAACGCCGCATCGACCTGCGTCCGGTTGCGCACTATCAATGCATCGGCGAGCTCCATTGCAGCAGCCAGGTCTGCCGGGCGATCGACCAGCGATGATTCGTGCAGAACGTCGAACTCAGAACGCAGCGACTGCACTGCTGAATCATCCATGAACTCGCTGATCACGATCATCGGGTCAGCAACGTTTGGCCAGGTCTTACACGAGAAAAGCGCACGGGTTGCTCGTCGAGTTGAAACTCTCCGTCGAAGCGTACGGTGACGTATGACGACTCTTCAAGAGAGCCACGCTGCGGAAAGTCCTGACGAAAATGCGCGCCACGCGACTCCTCGCGCTTCGCTGCAGCGCTCTGAATCGATTGGCTGACAAGAATCAGGTTCGACATGTTCAGCCAGTCGTGCCACGTCAGATTGAACGCGCGCTCCTTACTTGCCATTCCAATCGTACCCAGTTGATCGTGGAGCTCGTTCAAACGCCGGGCTGCGCGGGTCAACCCCTCCGCGTCGCGCACGATGCCGACGTCTTCCCACATGCATTCGAGCAATGCTTCGCGAATTTCCTCGACATTGCCGGGCTTTTGATTGAAGGGCGTCTCGGCGGAGGCCATCGCTTCCTGCAGCGCTGCTTCGTCAGGCGCGCGCCATGCGCCTTCGGCGCGCACCCACGCCGCCATTGCATCGCCCGCGATGCCACCGAACACGGTCGAGTTCGCGACGCCGTTGCCGCCGAGGCGATTGGCGCCGTGCACGCCGCCGGTGTCCTCGCCGGCGGCAAACAACCCCGGCAGCGACGTACTGCAGTCGCCGTTGAACAGCACGCCACCCATCATGTAGTGCGCGGTAGGCACGACTTCGACCATGCCACCGGCCAGATCGAAACCGCAATCGGCGCAGCGCTCGACCATGCCCTTGAACGCCTTCCGCACTTCATCTGCGCCAAGATGACTCAACGTCAAGTACACGCCGCCGTTCGGTGTGGTGTTCCCCGCACGCATCTCTGCAAAGATCGCCCGCGACACGATGTCGCGCGTCGCGCGTTCGGCGCGCGCGTCGTGCTGCTGCATGAAGCGCTCACGCGCACCGTTCAGCAAGTAGCCGCCTGCGCCACGCAATCCTTCTTCCAGGACGGTGCCCGTCATGCGCGTATCGCTTCCAGCAAGCAATCCGGTCGGATGAAACTGCACCATCTCCATATCACGCAACGTGAGGCGCGTGCGCAACGCCATCGCCAATCCGTCGCAGCTCTTATCGCCCGATGGCGTGTGATATTTGTACATCGTCGGCCCACCGCCGGTTGCCAGCAGCACCGCGCGCGCCTTGACGAACACATACTCGCCGGTGCGCATGTCGATATGCAGCACGCCGGCTATCGCATCGCCGCTCGGGGTCTTGATCAGCTCGATCGCGCGATGCTCTTCGAGCCGCTCGATCGCGCGAGCCCAGACCTGTTCGGCGAGCCGATTGATGATTTCGATGCCGGTCAGGTCGCCCTTGTGAACCGTGCGGTCAAAGGTTTGCCCTGCAAACGCTTTCTGATGAATCGTGCCGTCGGCGTTGCGATCGAACAGGCAGCCAAGCTCGTTCTCAAGCTCTCGCACACGCTCGAGCGCGGTCGACACCAACGTCCACGCCAGGTCCTGATCGGAGAGCCACGCGCCGCCCTCGATCGTGTCCATGAAATGACGCTCGACCGAGTCGTCGGCGGCCAGAGCGACGTTGTACCCGCCCTGAACCATGCGCGTGCATCCGCATTTTCCGAGTAGCCCTTTCACCGAAACCGTGACCGACAGCTCCGGTGCAGCCTGCTTTGCATGCAAGGCAGCAAACAAGCCCGCGCCTCCAGACCCGAGGATCAGGATGTCGGTTTGCAGTCTGCGCAATCTACGGCTCGGCGACAATCTTCTCAGGCCTTTACGCCTAGCGATTGCAGCACATCCGCGCGCCGCGCCTGCGCAGCGCTGGCGACCGTCTCGTACAGGCTCGCGCCGTGGCTGTCCATTGCGACCAGCAACGGCCCGAAGTCGCGAATGGCAAAGCGCCAGAGCGACTCGGGATTCAGGTCGTCAAGATCGACATCTTCGATGCGTTCGATCCAGGTGGTTTCGAGCGCGGCAGCGCCACCAACAACCGCCAGATAGGCGCCGCCCAGTTCAGTGAATGCAGAAAGCGTCTGGTCGCCCATGCCGCCCTTGCCGATGATGATGCGCACGCCGTGTGCGGACATCAGATCGCGCGTGAAGCGCTCCATGCGCGCCGACGTCGTCGTGCCGACACACAGCGGCTCGTACCCGGCGGGATTCTCGTTCGAGCGCGGCACCTGCTTGACGTTCGGCGCGGTATGAATCACTGCATGCCCACGCAGATCGAAGCGCGTCTTGCGGCCGCGATCGAACAGGTGAATCAAGGTCGCGTCGCGCAGGCCGAACAACGTCTTCTGCAACGTGACAGTGTCGTTGACACGCAGCGCGCGAACCTGCTGCTCGGTGATCGGTGTGGCAAGGTCGTAATGCGCCATCGCTAAAAACCGTACTCGACGCCGCGCGTACTGAAAGTCGCGCGCGCACGCCTGGCGGAATGACACTGCATGTTCACCGCTACCGGATTCATCGTGATGTGCGTGGCCGCGAGCTCGACATGCACCGCGAAGGCAGTGCTGTCTCCTCCCAGGCCTTGCGGGCCGACGCCGAGGGAATTCACTGCAGCGCTCAATGCCGCTTCGAGCTTCGCTCCCTCGTCATCGCTGCACGCCGAGCCCAGCGGTCGTACCGCCGCACGCTTGGCAAGGTGCACGCACAAGTCGGCCGTGCCGCCGATACCTACACCGACAATCGTCGGCGGGCAGGTTCTTCCACCGGCATTCAGCACGCAGTCGATCACGAATGTCTTGATCGCATCCACACCGTCGGCCGGAATCGCCATCTTCAGAAACGAGTTGTTCTCCGACCCGGAGCCCTTCGGAATCATCTCGATCGACAGCTCGTCACTCGCATCGAAATCGAAGTGGATCACGGGCACTCCCGGCCCGCACGACGTCTGCTCATTGACACGCGTGATCGGATGCACGATCGACGAGCGAAACGGAAGCTCACGAGTAGCGCGTTCACAACCACGACGAATCGCTTGCTTAAGCTGCGCACCGTCCACGATGACCTCGCGGCCGATCGTCACGTTATAGATTGGAATGCCGGTGTCCTGGCACAGCAGATTATCGGTGCGCTCCGCCACCGCAATGTTCGACACCATTGTGCCGAGCACCCGCTGCGCGATTGATTCCGTTTCAGTCGCCGACAGCCGCGCAAATCCCGCCTTGATATCCGGCGGCAACTGCTTAAGCGCCCGCACGTACAGCTCCTTGGCGGCCGTCTCAACTTGCGCAATATCGATCTTCAGCATCATTGAATCGTACGCGCTGGACCGCGCAGTCGAGGATTGCGCCAAGCTAGGCGCCGAGATTGCGGTAGTACAGCGTGGTGGCGCAGAGCCCACCCTCGGACAGAAGCGCATAACCCGGAATCACACCCACACGCATCCATCCCTGACGTTCGTACAGGCGTTCGGCTTCGTCACTCGCGGTGTCGAGCACTAGTAGCGACTTTTCGCATTCGCGCGCTGTGTCTTCCGCCGCTTGCAATAGCTCCGCTCCCACGCCCTGGCAGCGGGCGCGTCGATGCACCAGCATCTTCGACAGCTCGGCGCGGTGCGGCTGATTCTCGGGCTGGCTGAGGACTAGATGCACCGTCCCGCAAATGCCATGGGCATCTTCCGCGACCAGTAGCGCGCGTTCACCCGCGGCGACGCCTTGCGCGACACCACGCCAGAACGCGACAGCACGTTCGTGCGTCAATGGGCGCATAAAACTCACCGATGCGCCACCGTCAACGCAGTCGCTCAACACACAAGCGAGTTGGTCGATCTGCGCGTCATCGAGCGCGTGCAGGCGTCGCACTGACCACGTCGATGTATTCATCCTACGGTCGCAAACCTCTATTTCATTGAGTGCAGGCCAATCATGTTGCCCTCGGTGTCGGTCACTAAGGCAATAAAGCCGTGCTCGCCGATAGAAAATTTATCCTTGAAGATCTTGCCGCCTTGCGTTGAGGCACGCTTCGCCTCGACCGAGCAGTCCGCGCAGATGAAGTAGACGATCGTGCTGTTGCCCCCCGATGGAAAACCTTCCATTCGGATCAAAGCGCCCGACGCACCGTTAGCTTCCGGCTGCATTGGAAAAGTCCACATCTCCATACCCGGGCTCTCCAACTTCTGCAATTGAGCCTCGAAGACCGACTCGTAAAAGGCTTTGGCTCGATTCATGTCTTGCACGTAGATTTCAAACCAACCCACAGGATTACTTGCCATGACTGACCTCCATTACTTCACTCTCACCCAATGAGACCGAGATTTTCGCTGAATATAAACATCATTCGTTTATGCAGCGACTTCACTGCGGCGGGTGTGAAGCATTGGGCGATTCTTTCTAGCGAAGCTTGGTGCGGCGGAGACGCTTGGCATTCGCCATTGCTTTGCGATGCACTGGCTCAAACCCCTTGCCCAGAACGCCAAGCGCAGCGCGCTGAAGCTGAGCGGTCGATCGAGTGGCAGACGGCTTCTTACCCCGAGCGACGACCAAGAATGACTTAAAGAATGAGGCCACCAGCGCCTGGTTTGCCAGCACGGCTTGCACAGCCATTGCATTCCAGGACTCAACGAACGCCGCGTTCTTTTCGGCGACCATAAGCTCAAACTCCTTGCGGTCACCGGCGGAGAGCGTGCGGCCGGCAAACGCCATACGCGTTACGCGGTGCGCAACGACCTGGGGCACCGCAAACGCGAGTTCCGCAGCCTTGACCGCCAGTGACTGATTAGCGCGCCTTCGACGAGTAACCATAAGATCCTTGTGTCTTGGCCTCCACCAAAGGCTTGCGGTGTGATCTCATACCGGCTGAAGCGTTACGCGCCGGTGAACCCGCCAGCCCTGCATTAGCCAAACGAGTATTGCGATGGCCAGGCCGGGCAGATAAAACCAGTGGGCGCTAATGCGCTCGTTCGGCACCTTCACGGACACAATGTCGTAGCCTTGTTCGATCCGCGCCTTCGCCGCGCGGCTCCCGAAACGCACCGCAGAGACTTGCAATTGTTCACCCAGGCCGCTGACGGTTAAACCCACGTCGGCCAATCGCTTGCGCGCATCAACCGACGGGTTCTTTCCGTCGCCAGTACGCGGGCCGAGCTGCACAGCGACCGTCTTGTTTAGATCCTTCCCCTCCATTGTTTGCCCCTTGATCACGAAAACCAGCCGATCACCGACGTCCAGGCTGCTGGCGATCTCGTGCAACCGGGCGGCAGGCGCGTCGGTGTATTCGGGTGCAACGCGGTCAGCGAACCAGTCCGGGCGGAACAATGTGAAGGTGGCGATCAGCAGTAGCACCACTTCCCACCAGCGGCACTTGATACGGAACCAACCGAGCGTCGCGGCGGCGAAGGCCAGCGACGCGATCGTCGCTGTCACGGCGACCAGTATCGCTTCAGCCCAGCCGTGAATATCGATCAGCAACAACGCCGGGTTGAAGATCCAGATAAATGGCAACAGAACGGTGCGCACCGCGTAGACCGAACCTTGAATGCCGACCTTGATCGGATCTTCCTTTGCGATCGCGGCGGCGGCAAAACTCGCGAGCCCTACCGGCGGCGTAATGTCGCCCATGATCCCGTAGTAGAAAACGAACAGGTGCACCGCGATCAGCGGAATCACCAGACCCGACTGCGCGCCGAGTTCGACGATCACCGGCGCCATCAGCGTCGCGACCAGGATGTAATTCGCGGTAGTCGGCACCCCCATGCCGAGCACCAGACAGACGAACGCAGTGAACAGCAGCATCACCAGCACGTTGCCGCCCGAGACGAGCTCGACGAAGTCGGTCATGCGTAAGCCCAGCCCGGTCAGCGTGATCGCGCCGACGATCAGACCGGCGCAGCCGGTGGCAACCGCAATACCGATCATGTTGCGCGCGCCGTCGCTGCAGCCGCCGACGACTTCGCCCAGCCCGCGCACGAACTCGGTGCCGAAGCTCTTCTTGCCGCGGAACAGTTCGATCAGCGGGCGCTGCGTCGCCATCAAGATGACTTGCGCCACGATCGCATAGAACGCCGACAGCCCGGGTGACAGCTCCTCCACCATCAAACACCACAGCAGTACACCGATCGGAATCAGAAAGTGCATCCCGGCTTTCACCGTCGGCCACGCGGGTGGCAGGACCGGATTGTTGATATCGATGTCGACCGGCAAATCGGGCTCGCGCGCGGCGACCCACGTGCTGTAGGTGTAGAGGGCAATCAACAGCGCGCCGAGAATCCAAGGGGCCGCAGCGCCGAATGCCATCTGCGTGCCGATCGCAACGTAGTAGATCGCACCCAATGCAGCGATCGTTCCCGCGAGTCCGAGCGCCCAGGACAGTAGCGCCGCACTGGCCGTACGCTTGCGGACTTTCGCCATCGGCTTCATGCCGAGACGCATCGCTTCCAGGTGCACGATGTAGAACAGCGCGATGTAGCTGATCACCGCCGGAATGAATGCGTGCCGGATGATTTCCGCATAGGAAATCCCGACGTACTCGACCATCAGAAACGCTGCGGCGCCCATCACCGGCGGCATGATCTGTCCGTTGACCGACGACGACGTTTCGATCGCGGCCGCCTTGACGCCGCCGTAGCCAGCCTTCTTCATCAACGGAATCGTGAAGATGCCGCCAGAGACCACGTTGCTGACCGACGAGCCCGAGATCAGCCCGTTCAGTGCCGACGATACGACCGCGACTTTCGCAGGCCCTCCGCGCATGTGCCCGAGCAAGGCGAAGCTCACCTGCATCATGTAGTTGCCGCCGCCGGCGCGATCGAGCAGCGTGCCGAACAGCACGAACACGAAGATGAACGCCACTGACACACCGAGTGCTATTCCGAATACGCCCTCTGTAACAAGCCACATGTGCGAAATC
>JBDTQZ010000023.1:0-9612 GCA_039931935.1 Burkholderiaceae bacterium
CAGCACGACGGCATCCTGGTTAACCAGATGCCGCAATACAAGGCGCTCGATCAACCACGCGAGAATCGCCATGATCCCGATCGCCAGAATAAATGCGACCGGTAACGGCATCACTTCACTCATGCGCGCAACCGCCAACGCCCCGAACAGCACCATCGCGCCCTGCGCGAAGTTGAATACGCCCGATGCTTTGAAGATCAGCACCAAGCCCAGCGCGACCAATGAATACAGCACGCCCGACATCAATCCGCCGAGCATCACCTCGAAATAGAAGCCAGGGGCACTGATGTCGGTGGCGAGCGGTAATGCCATGCCGATCACCAGCGCAGCGATCAGTGCGACCACTGCCCAATTCTTGAGCAGATAGGCGCCCATCAGTGCGCGACCCCTAGGTACGCGTCAATCACATTCTGACTATTGCGAACCTGGTCTGGCATGCCATCGCCGATCTTTTTTCCGTAATCGAGTACCACGACGCGATCGGAGATATCCATCACTACGCCCATGTCGTGTTCGATTAGCACGATGGTCGTACCGAACTCCTCGTTGACATCAAGCACGAAGCGACACATGTCTTCTTTTTCTTCGAGGTTCATGCCGGCCATCGGCTCGTCGAGCAGCAACAGCAGCGGCTCCATCGCCAACGCGCGGCCTAAGTCGACGCGCTTCTGCAGACCGTACGGCAAGCGGCCGACGGCGGTTTTTCGGTAAGCCTGAATTTCGAGGAAGTCAATGATGTGTTCGACGAACTCCCGATGACGTAGCTCCTCGCGTCGGGCCGGGCCAAGGTGCAGCGCCTGCCACAGCACACCGGTGTTCATCCGCAGGTTGCGGCCGGTCATGATGTTGTCGAGCACGCTCATGCCCTTGAACAGCGCCAGACTCTGGAACGTGCGCGAGATACCCGCGGCGGCGGCTGCGTGAGGGTCCATGTTCGCGCGCACTTTGCCGCGAAACGTGATATGGCCTTGTTGCGGCGTGTAAACACCGTTGATCACGTTGAGCATCGAACTCTTGCCTGCGCCGTTAGGGCCGATGATCGCGCGGACTTCGTGCTCATAGACGTCAAACGACACTTGCTGCAGGGCCTTGACACCGCCAAACGCAAGCGAAACGTCTTCGACGTTAAGCAACACGTTGCCCGCATTGTCGGCACGCGCGCGGCTCATCGCTTACCCTCTTCATTCGTTTGCGCCGGCTCGCCCTTCATGCTCCACGCGGAGTCGGCCGCGCGCCTGATCTCATACTTCGGCTTGCCTGCTTTGTTGGCTGCTTCGATCACGAGGTACAAAAACGTGAAGATCAATGCGAAACCCATGATGGCGAGCAACAGCTGACCGTTGGCCAATGACCATGCGGCGAGGCCGACTCCAACTATCAAGCACGCGATGGCGGCCATCGTGCGCGCGGTCATGGACTAGGCCGCCTTTTTCAGCGCGGAAAATACTTCGGAATCGATCACCTTCAGCGTCGCGCTGATCTTGCCGGTACGCCCGTCCTCGAACTTGACTGCGGTTTCGACGTACTGTTCATTCAAACCGCGATACATCGCATCGACGAGCTGATCGAACTTCTCAGCGATGAAGCGGCGGCGGACCTTGCGCGTACGCGTCAGCTCGTCATCGTCGGCATCGAGCTCCTTGTGCAACACGATGAAGCGATGAATCTGCGCGTTGGCGAGTGCCGGGTCATTGGCAAGGTCGGCGTTGACCTTGCCGACGGCCTCGCGCAACAGCGCAAGGACTTCAGGCTTCGCAGCCAGATCGGTGTAGCCGGCGTACGGCAAGTTATGCCGCTCAGCCCAGTTTCCGACGGCTTCCATATCGATGTTCAGAAACGCGGTGACCATCTGGCGTTGGTCGCCAAACGCGACAGCTTCCTTGATCGTCGGAAAAAACTTCAGCTTGTTCTCGATGTACTTGGGTGCGAACAGCGTCCCGTCCGCGAGCTTGCCCACGTCCTTTGCACGATCGATGATCTTCAAGTGGCCGCTCTGATCGAAGTAGCCCGCGTCTCCGGTGTGAAACCAGCCTTCAGCATCCTTCGCTTCGTGCGTCGCCTCGGGCGCTTTGTAGTACTCGCGAAACAGCCCGGGTGAGCGAATCAGGATCTCACCGGTATCGGTCAGCTTGATTTCGACCCCTTTGACCGGGGGACCGACCGTGTCTGCTTTGACGCCGCCGTTTTCCTGCACGCACACGAACACCGACGTTTCGGTCGAGCCATACAGCTGCTTTAGGTTGATGCCAAGCGAGCGATAGAACGTAAACAGATCGGGGCCAATCGCCTCGCCGGCGGTATACGCAATTCTTACTCGGCTCATGCCGAGCGAGTTGCGCAGCGGCGCATAAATGAACCAGTTGCCGAGTGAATAAAGTAATCGGTCGGCAACGCCCACCGGCTCTCCATCCAACAATCTTCCGCCGACGTTGCGCGCGACCCCCATGAAATAGTGAAACATGCGCCGCTTGATCGCCGATGCGTCTTCCATCCGGATCATCACCTGCGTCAGCAATGCTTCGAGCACGCGCGGCGGAGCGAAATAGTAGGTGGGGCCGATCTCACGCATGTCCGCGGTGACTGTCGCCGCCGACTCCGGGCAGTTCACGGTAAAGCCGCACACCAGCCACTGCGTATACGAAAAAATGTTCTGGCCGAGCCATGCCATCGGCAGGTACGCGAGGACTTGTTCGTCCGAGCCCAGTGCCTCCATCTCGGCGCCCGCACGACTAGCCGCTATCAGGTTGTCGTATCCAAGCACGACGCCTTTGGCGTTTCCGGTCGTGCCCGAGGTGTAAAACATCGCGCCGACATCGGTCGCCTGCCCTTTTTTTATCTCGTCTTCGATGACCGCAGGTTGCTGCTGCAACAACTGCCGGCCGCTTGAGCGTAGTGCGTCATACGATTGCAGGCCTGACTGATGATAGTTACGTAGGCCGCGCGCTTCGTCGTAAAAAATGTGCTGCAGGTGCGGCACCTTCTCGCGAATCTCCAGCACCTTGTCGACCTGTTCCTGGTCCTCCACCACCGCGAAACGAATCTCGGCGTTATCGAACACGAACACCATCTCGGCGGCGGCGGCGTCCTCGTACATAGGTACCGGTATGCCACCGAGGCATTGCACCGCCGTCATCGTGAAATACAGTCGCGGGCGGTTCTCCCCGATGATCGCAAGGTGCTGGCCACGCTTGAAGCCGGCCCGCAACAGACCCGCCGCGACCTCGCTCACCTCCTGGTGCATCTGTTGCCACGTCCAGCTTTGCCAGATTCCGAGATCCTTTTCGCGGATCGCGATAGCACGCGGACGCGTGCTCGCATGGTGCGCGAGCAAACGCGGAAAAGTATCAGCGCTCGGCGCCGAATTCACAGGTCGTCTCCTTGGTTGCGCGATTTGTATCGCGTCGCTGGTTGTGCCACACCGTAGGCGAGCTAGCTTACTTCACAGGTCGCGCGTGTCGTGGACAATTTCGAACGGGAAAGCGACGGTGCTCGGCAAACTGTCGTCGCGGCGACAGTCTGCGCGAGAATGTGCCCAATGTCGGAACTAGATCCGGAACCGCTTCAGTTGGTCGACATGCTGGCTGCCAGCGCGTGGTGGACCGGACTCGACCTGGGCCAGCGCCAGCGTGTCACGGCGGAGGTCGAGGAACGGCGCTTTCCAGGCGGCACTGTGGTGATGCGCAAGGGCGAAACCGTCGAAGCCTGGACCGGCGTCATCGAAGGGCTCGTCAAAATGAGTTCGGTCTCGTCGGCGGGCAAGAGTGTGACGTTCACCGGTATCGGCGCCGCTGGCTGGTTCGGCGAAGGCTCACTGCTGAAGAGCGAGGCGCGCAAGTACGACATCGTCGCTCTGCGTGACACCCGGATGGCATGGATGCCGCGCTCGACGTTTGATTGGCTGCTGTCAACCAGCATCGCGTTTAACCGGTTCTTGTTGCTGCAGCTGAACGAGCGTCTGGGTCAGTTCATCGGGCTAGTCGAATATGAGCGAATGCTCGAACCCGATGCACGCGTCGCGCGCTGCCTGGCCGAGATGTTCAACCCGCGTCTGTATCCCGGGCACCGCAACGAACTCGAGATCTCTCAGGAAGAGATCGGCTATTTGTCCGGAGTATCGCGGCAGCGCGTTAATCAGGCGTTGCAGGTGCTGGCACGCGCAAAGCTGGTCGAAGTCGAATATGGCAGCGTCCGCATCATCGATCTGGCGGCACTGCGCCGCTATGGAAGCTAATGATGAGCGTCGAATGGTGGGAAATCGCCAGTTACGTCGTCACCGTAATCGGCTTGCCGCTGGCCATCGGCGTGTTCCTGCTCCAGCAGCGGCGCGAGCGGCGTAACGAAGAAGACGAGGTCTACCAACTACTCTCGGACGCCTACAACGATTTTCTGCGCGTCGCGATCGATAACCCCGATCTTCATCTGCGCAGCAATGCGGTGACGCCCGATTTATCTCCCGAGCAGCAAGAACGCATGCTGCTGATCTTCGACATGCTGATCTCGCTGCTCGAGCGCGCGTATCTAACCGCGCACAGCGACGACATGACGCCAGCGCAGCGCCGTCGCTGGAATTCATGGGAAGACTTCATGCGCGAGTGGCTACAGCGCGACGCTTTCTTCTATCGGCTGCCCCATCTTCTCAAGGGTGAAGACCCGGAGTTCGCTGCGTATTTTCAGCGACTCGCGCATGAAGTGCGCGGCATTGAGCTGCCGCGCCAAGCTTGATCATCGTTACGCACCCGGATTTTCCTGCACGAATTCGGCCGAGTGAACGGACGCTTTCTTCGTAGCGGTGCGGTTAGATTCGTTTTGCGCCCAGGCAGCCTCTTGCGCATCGTTGACGTAATCGGAAAAGTCAAGGCTTTCGATAATTCTCATGCGCTCTATGTACCGACGCAGTGCACTCGGACTTTCTTTCGCCTTCTCGCACGCGATGCGGTCGACACGTACTGTCGGCGAATCGCATTTGAATTCGGCACGAGCTTGCGTCGACAACAGAGCCAGAGCGGGAACTAGAAGAAATGCTGAGCCAATTGCTTTGAAGCGATTCATATGGACCTCTCGAATGTGGGCACCGTAATCCCGCCGCGCCCTGTCACGGAGGGTTCGCGATGGTTCGCGACCCCTTCCACCGCATTAGGCAGCGGTTACGACGTTGCGCCTAGCTGAAGAGTCGACATGTAACACGTGCATAAACGACAGCAACACTGGCCGGTCGGGCGTGTGTCAGTTGCCAACCTTTCTCAGCCGCTGAATGTATTGTCACAGCCGATGTAATCCCGTTGACGATGACGCTCGTGTCGAGGTCGAACGACTGGAGGATCGTGTCGCTTGGGCAGCGTCTCGAGAAAGCCATCTGTCTCTGCGCGTGCCGCCGAAGCCAAGAGTTTTCGCAACGACTCGCGGTGGGCGGCGTTTTCGCCGCTCAATGAACTGACAAAGCCGTCACGCCCGTCAACGGGCAGCGACAACACGTCGTCGAACAAGGCGCTGACGACAGGCCATGCTTGGACACTGACCAGCAGCGATTGCATCACTAAAGGCTACGTTTGTTTGCGGCCGTTGGCATGCCGCGGGCTCGCGGGCCTCCAGCGGCGAGGGATTCACTCCCTATTACGCGAAGCGAGCAGCAAACCGGCCACAACGAAAGGTAAAGTCGCCGGCCGGAAATACTTGCACATACGCAACCCACCACTGTGACCGGCCAGTGACGTGAATATTCGGCTTTCGAAATGGCGAATGGCCGGTTTCTCACAATCCTGCCGTATGTCCCAATGAGCGCCACGAAGCGCCTTCACAACCCGTTGGGAGAACATCATGCAAAAAAGCGATTCCACCCTGCAGAAGCTAGAAGTTCACGTCGTCGCGGCAATCGCCGTCGTTTTGGTCTCCGGTATTGCCTTTGTGCTCTCCGGCCCGTTCTCTGCACAGGACTACGGTCTGTCGGATGTCGCCGCAACGCAGTCGTCAAGCAACTCCTCAGCTGCTTCGCCAGACACGCAGCCCGCATTGCTCGAGCCCGCGCTGCGCAGTCTCGACGGCGTTACGTATCACGGTTAATCGAACACAGGCGACGGAGAAGCAAATGACATCAAGGGACAAGAGTGCAGACGGCATTCCGCGCTGGGCGGCGCCATGGGCGCCCGGATGGTCGGGCATGCGTGATCAAGTCCGTACGCTGCCGAAGAATTCGCGGCGCCGTATTCAACGAGTAGGTATCGCAGCCACAAGTGTCGCGACCACGATCTGGTTGCTTGGGCTGGTCTGGGTGTGGCAGCTCATTGCGTAATGCACGAGGTTGCGATGTCAAACGACCTGATTTTGCAAGCCATCACCGGCATCTATGTCGCCTGCAACGCGGTGCGGTTGCTGTCCTACGTACCGCAGATCGTGGCGGTTGCGCGGGAGAACTCCGGCGCCCACGCCATTTCGCTGGTGACCTGGCTGTTCTGGACACTAAGCAACGCAGCTACTGCGGTTTACTGCTCGACCGTAATCCACGACTTACTGCTGACCAGCACGATGTGGGGAAATGCCGCAGGGTGCTTTGCGGTCGCCTCGCTGACGGTGATGAAACGACAGCGTTACGGCTGGGTCCGCGCATAGCGGCGCTAGCGCAAACGCGCCATCGTCGCAACTGTCACTACCGTGGCTTGACGATCGTTGTTGTTTGGATCACGCCCGAAGACGCGAATAGTTGCGCGGCTCGCCGACGTTGAACTCGCGTACCACGACGGGTGAATAGGGGCGATGCGGGCGGTGCGGTGCATTTGTTCGAGGGCGGCACCATCGTGAAGCAGAGCCAGGCGCTCCGCAGCGGTTAAAGCGCCAGGCCCCGATAGCAACGCGCGCGCGACTCGCTGCGCGCGCTCCGCAGCCGCAAGCGCCGATCGCGAGCGATGTGCCGCGATGCGAACCACTGCATGGACCTCTGGGTCGATGACCGCATCGGCGAAGCGCGGCAGCGCCCTGGCATTGCGCGCATATTGCGCGGTAGCAATGACTTCGCGCGGCGGCCGCGTCTCGTCGGGGGTCATGAAAAGCTTGGCTCTGCGCATCAGCAGCCCGAAGGTCGAGGAGCTCGTCAGCACGGAAATGGGTATCGCCAACAGCAGACCCGCGGCAACTAGCGCGATCCATGGCAACACATTGGGCGCTTTCCATGCCACTAGGCCCACCCATGCCAGTCCGATCGCCGTTTGAAGTCCGTGGCGGCGCAGTGCCTGCGTTATCGAAGTCGACTTGTCGGCACGTGCGGGTGACTTCCACTGGATAGACCAACCGAGCAAAGCCGCGCCGACAAACTGAGTATGAAACAGCATGCGCACCGGGGCGAGCAACGCGCTCATCAGCATTTCGAGCAGCACGCTCACCGCAAGTCGCATGGTTCCGCCGTAGGAAGTGGCGCCGCGCGCGGCTGCCAGCATGGCGGCCAAGATTTTTGGCACGAATAGCACCGAGGCAACTGCCGCCAATAGGCCCCAAGCGTGTTCGGGGCGCCACGATGGCCAGAGTGGGAACAGTTGATGCGGCATCACGAAATACTGCGGCTCAGCGTTCGTGTGAGCCAACAAGAGCCATGTCGACAGCGCCAGAAACCCGAGCCACAGTGGCGCCGACAAGTAGGCAAGCGCACCGGTCAGAAACACCCACCGATGCACCGGATGCATGCCGCGCGCAAACATCAGGCGCGCATTCATCAGGTTCCCGTGACACCAGCGGCGGTCGCGCTTGACCTCATCGATCAAATTAGGCGGCGTCTCTTCGAAGCTGCCGTCAAGGTCATACGCAATCCATACGCCAAAGCCTGCGCGCCGCATCAACGCGGCTTCGACGAAATCGTGCGAGAGAATTTCTCCGGCGAGTGAGCCCCGGCCGGGCAGCGGCGCCAGCACGCAATGTTTCATGAACGGCTCGAGCCGGATGATCGCGTTATGGCCCCAGTAGTGCGATTCACCGAGCTGCCAGTAATGCAGACCCGCGGTGAACACCGGCCCATAGACCTGATTGGCGAACTGCTGCATCCGCGCGTGCAACGTATCGCGACCGACTGCGCGCGGCGCGGTCTGGATGATGCCCGCGTCCGAACGCGCTTCCATCAGACGAACCAGCGTGGTCAGGCATTCCCCGGTCATCACGCTGTCGGCATCGAGTACGACCATGTAGCGATACTTCGCACCCCAGCGCCGGCAAAAATCGTCGAGGTTGCCGCTTTTGCGCTTCACGCGCCGCCGGCGATGCCGGTAAAACAGCCGCGCCTCGGCACCGAGCTCGTCGCGTAATGCATTCCACGCATCGAGCTCGGCCACGCACGCGTCGGGATGCGCGGTGTCGGACAGCACAAAGAAATCGAAGTGGTCGAGCGCATCGGCGCGCATCACCGACTCATAGGTAGCGCGTAAGCCCGCGAACACGCGGCGCACGTCTTCGTTGCAGATCGGCACCACGATCGCGGTGCGTGCGTGTGGCGATATAGCGTCCGCCTTCGCCGAACGCGAAATCAACTGCCGGTCGCCACCGAAGGCCAGCACGAAGAATCCCAGCATCGCGGTCCAGAACCCAGCCGCGAGCCAGCAGGTGAGCAACGCGAACACGACTAGCAATGCGGTCTCGCCGCACGCAATCGCGAAATCGACGGTCTCGTTTGCTGTGACGACGTTGGGCAGCAGCCCGTTCAGCACATAGGTCGCATAAAGTGCCGGCAGCACGGACAACGTGAGAAAAATTAGACGACGACGGCGTCCGGCACCGTGCGCCGGGCCCTTGATGTCAGGCAACCGCGGATCGAGACCAAACAATCGGCGCAGCATCCAAGACACTGGATCGACACGCCCCCACGGCTGCGGCGCCATCGGCGTGCGCAATATCGAAGGTACGGTCGGTGGCAACGCACCCGTCGGTGCAGTGGCCTCGCCGGGCGCCACATAGGCGCCCGCTATTGCGTCAGCGGAACGATGTAGTTCCATGTTTCGCCCATCACTTCCTTGCCGTTACGCAAAAGCGCACGCACTTCAATCGGCTTTTCCTTATCTTGAGTTCGCATCTGAAGCACCATGCGCCAACCGCCGGTGGCATCGTTGCGATGAATGACGAGATCGGTGCTTTGACCGTTGCCGATGACAACGTCTGCCTGCAGCGGCGCGTTGACCGGCAGCTTGCGTAATGCCGGTCCATCGAAATCGACGGTGAATTTTACGGCGTCGTTACCCGCCGAATTGTTACCTGGCGAATTGTTGGCCGACGCGTTCGAGAACCCATAACCGCGCCGCGTCTGCACGACCCATCCGTTCGGAGCCCGTCGATCAGTGTTTTTCAGCCAAAACATGCGATAAGAGAAATCAATTGGCGTGCCCGGTGACGGCACCGTACTGGGCACCCAATACGCGACGATGTTGTCGTTCGCTTCATTCGGCGTTGGAATCTGCACCAGTTCGACGCGGCCGGCGCCCCACTTTGAAGCGGGCTCGACCCAAATACTCGGGCGCAGTTCATAACGCGCTTCAAGGTCTTCGTAGTTACTAAAATTCCGATCGCGCTGCATCAGCCCAAAACCTCGTGGATCGGTCAACGCAAACGACGTCACCAACAGCCGGCGCGGATTGACCAGCGGACGCC
>JBDTQZ010000024.1:0-9515 GCA_039931935.1 Burkholderiaceae bacterium
CAGATGCGAAGTTAGCATCGCCGATCACAACGATCAGTGGCAATTCACCGTCGAGCGCATGCTCGGCGCCCGCAGAGTTCAATTGCGACAACAGGATCTTGCCGTTGCGATCGGTCACTTCGGCCCATGAGTTGCCATTGAAGCGCAGCAGCACCGTAGGCGATGCTCCGCTCGCAGCGACGCTTGATCTAACTGTGGGCTCCGCTACATCGGCCGGCGTTGGAACCGGTTCGTTCACAGCGGTCGAACTTGAATCGGTCTCGCCCGCCGCCGCCGCGGTCTCCGGCACAGGAGCCGGCACAGGCGCAGGCGTCGATGATGCAGCAGTGGGAATCACGACGACCTGCGGCGGCGATGCGGGTACCGGCTGCGAGGTTGTCTGCCAGCCGATCACTCCGAGCGCAACCAAGATCACCAACGCAATGCCGATAGCCCATTGCGGAAACATGCGCTCACGACCCGCAGCACGCGCCGCCGCGAAGTCCGCCGCCATACCGTCGACGACCGATTCGCGCACCGGCGCAAGCTTTGCATTCAGATCGGACAACAGTGGCTCCGGATCAAGGCTCAGTACGCGCGCGTAACTGCGAATGAAGCCCCGCACATAAGCCAGCGCCGGCAGTCGCGTTAGATCTTCCTGCTCGATCGCGCGCACCTGGTTCGGATGCAAACGCAAGGTGGCCGCTATGTCAGTGACGCTCAGGCCCGCGCGTTCCCGTTGAGCCGCGAGCCGAGCACCATAGCCGGCGGCCTCCGGTACGTCCTTCGCTTGCGTCGAGCCGGCCGCTGTCTGCGCGTGGATGTCGCGCTCATCGGAGATCAGACTCTGTTCAGTCATCGAAGTCGCCGCGCGCCAGCGCCGCGGCTTCCGGTGACTGCGGAAAGCGCTGTTTCAACTCATTCGCAAGCTGAGTCTCCGTCCGCAGGTCGGCATTCGCGCGAGCGACGCGCAGCCCAAGCCACAAGCTTTCCGCCGATGACTCAATGGACTTGGCAAGAACGTTGTAATAAAAAGTGGCTTTCTCCACCTGATTGGTTGCGAGATAAAGCTTCGCGAGCAAAAATTTCGGCACCGCCATGCCGGCGTCAAGCTCGAATGAGCGGCGCAGATAAGGCTCGGCACCCGCGTAATCCTTGACTCGCATCAGACACTGCCCGGCATTCTGGTTCGCTCTAGCGGGCGTGCGGTAAAGCGGGTCGCGAATCGCCTGGTTGAAGTATGCGATCGATTCTCGTTCGCGTCCGGTGTTGCACAGAAAGTAGCCGTAATTGTTGTTCAGCTCGGAGTTTGCGGCGTCGAGCTTCAATGCGCGCTGAAAGTTTTCCTCCGCGTCACGTTGCTCTTTCATGTCCATGTAAATGAGACCCAGCAGCCCATACGCTTCTGCGTAGCTCGGATCGATCGCCACAGCGCTCCGCACCTCAGCGAGCGCTACCGCCAGCTGACCGTTGCGGTAATAGCCACCCGCCAGATCAGTGCGGGCACGAGCGCGGTTGCGAAGGTCGCCCTCGGTGACTTTCCTTGACGAGCGCTCGTTGGTTATCGTCGACGAACCATCGTTGCTTACCGTGGTGGTGGTCGTCGTCGTGCAGGCAGCGCCTAGCAACGCCAGCGTTGCACACATCATCAAGCGTAAATGCATGTGTTCCTCTAATGCGCGCTTGCCGTTAACGGAATGACTTTACGGGCCGTGCGGTCATTGAGTCGGGTTCGATCACGAATGTCGCCCGCTAGCTGGCCGCACGCCGCGTCGATATCGTCACCGCGTGTTCTGCGCGTGGTGGTGACGATTCCGGCGTCAGTCAAGTGTTGGGCAAAAGCCCGAATGCGTTCCGCCGATGAGCGCTCGAATCCCGACTGAGGGAACGGATTGAACGGAATCAGGTTGAACTTGCACGGCAGGTCGGCAACCAGCGCGACCAGCTCGGCGGCATGCAGATCACTGTCGTTGATGCCATCGAGCATGACGTATTCAAATGTGATGAAGTCGCGTGGTGCTGCGTCCAAGTAGCGGCGACACGCCGCGAGCAACTCACGCAATGGGTATTTCCGGTTTAGCGGCACCAAAGCATCTCGCAACGCATCGTTCGGCGCATGTAGCGATACGGCGAGCGCAACCGGACAGTCAGCCGCCAGACGATCGATCAACGGCACCATGCCGGAGGTCGACAGCGTCACGCGGCGGCGTGACAAGCCGTAGGCGTTATCGTCGAGCATTAACCGCAGCGCGGGCAGCACCGCGTCGTAGTTCTGCAGCGGCTCGCCCATTCCCATCAGGACTACGTTGGAAATGGCGCGTTCGTCATTGTTGTCACCATTGGCGGCACCCGTACGCAGCATATGCTCGGCCATCCAAAGCTGGCCGACGATCTCGCCGGTCGTCAGATTGCGGTTAAAGCCCTGTCGGCCGGTCGAGCAGAACGCGCAGTTGACTGCACATCCCGCCTGCGTCGAGATACACAACGTACCGCGATCGGCTTCCGGAATAAACACGGCTTCGATTGCATTGCCGAGTCCGACGTCAAGTAGCCACTTGCGCGTGCCATCGGCAGCAATCACGTCGCTCAGCAAGGCCGGAGAACTGATGTGGGCGTGCTCCGACAGCTTGGCTCGAAGCGACTTGGCGAGATCCGACATCGCATCGAAATCACGCGCCCCACGGCGGTGAATCCAACGCAGCAATTGCCTCGCGCGAAACGGCTTTTCTTCGAGCGACTGCACATACGCCGCCAGCTGGGCAGCGTCGAAGTCGAGCAGATTTATTCGCGGCATCGCAAAGGCGCTATTGTGAGTACAGATTCATCTGAGCGAAAAAATATTCGATCTCGACCTTCGCGGTGCCAGCGCTGTCCGAGCCGTGCACTGCATTGGCATCGATGCTGTCCGCAAAATCCGCGCGGATAGTGCCGGCGGCCGCCTTTTTCGGATCGGTCACCCCCATTAGCTCGCGGTTTTTTGCGATCGCATCGTCACCTTCGAGTACCTGCACCATCACCGGCCCGGAGGCCATGAACGCCACCAGATCGTTGAAGAACGGCCGCTCGCGATGAACCGCGTAAAAGCCCTCGGCCTCGGCGCGCGACAGCGACACCATTTTCGCCGCAATCAGTTTCAAGCCGCTCTCTTCGAAGCGAGAGTAAATCCGCCCGATGACGTTTTTAGCGACGGCATCCGGTTTGATGATTGACAATGTCCGTTCCACCGCCATCCGCTGACCTTTTCCCCTTTTTATTGCGATTTTTGTTGATTGACGAGCAATCAAAAAGCTCGACAAATGAATGACTTGCGGCGCGCTACTTAGCGCGAAATGTTAACACGCAGCCGTCCCCGGGCCACCCCCGGACCTAGGGTTCTAGCTCCAGCAGCGCTATCGACTCGACATGCGACGTGTGCGGAAACATGTTGACGACGCCCGCGGCCCTCATAGTCCATCCGCCCTGACTCACCATAACTCCGCAGTCGCGCGCCAGCGTCGCGACATTGCATGAGACATAGACGACGCGTGTGGGTTTCGGCGTCGCACGGGACGCTGCGGCGAGAACCTGCGCCAGCGCCAACGCACCCTCACGCGGCGGATCGATCAGCACCTTGTCAACGGTCCCGTGTCGCCCGCCCAGGGCATGCCAGTCATCAAGCGTGAAATCAAACAGGTTGCGCGCCTCAAACCGCGTGCGCGCCGTCAATCCGTTACTCGCGGCAGCGATGCGCGCAC
The DNA here is from genome assembly GCA_039931935.1 of Burkholderiaceae bacterium. GTDB lineage: Bacteria > Pseudomonadota > Gammaproteobacteria > Burkholderiales > Burkholderiaceae_F > JACCZX01. The sequence goes on from JBDTQZ010000024.1 coordinate 3,714, forward strand.
GCTCGACCAACGATGCGCTGCCTTCCAAGCCGACCACCGTTTTCGCGAGTGTGGACAGCGGCAGTGTGAAGTTGCCCAGGCCGCAGAAGAAATCAGCGACGACATCACTCGGCTGCGGCGCAATCAGCCGCGTCACGCGCGATACCAGCGCTTCGTTGACGCGATGATTGACCTGGGTGAAATCGGTGGGAGAAAAAGGCAATGCGACATCGAACTCGGCCAGCCGCAGCTCGAGCCTCGACGCCTGGTCGCGATCGATTGGCACCGCGGAATCCGGCCCTGCAGGCTGCAGCCAGATATCGACCGCGTGCGCGGCTCCGAATTCGCGCAGTAGCCTGCAATCTTCTGCGGTCGGTGGCTGCAGCACTCGAAAGACGAGCATCACCGCAGCGCGATCCAGTACCGAGCCGACCGCGAGCTCGATCTGCGGCAATCGTTCGTGCAGCGTCAACGAATAGACAAGATCGCGCAGCGGCAACAGCAGATCGCTGACCTTCTTCGGCAGGACCTCGCACTGGCGAATGTCGGCCACGTAGCTGCTCGCGCGTTCGTGAAAGCCCACGAGAACGCCGCCCTTCCTCGCGACGTAACGCACCGCCATTCGAGCACGGTGCCGATAGCGCCAGGCTGGGCCTTCGATGGGCCGCAGCATCATCGTTGGCCGCACCCTGCCCAGATGCCACAGCGCATCTTCGAGCACGCGCTGCTTCAGCGCGACCTGCGCGCGCGCGTCGATGTGCTGCATCGAACAGCCGCCGCATGCTCCGACGTGCAGCCCGGCGTGCGGGCAACGCGGGACCACGCGCATCGGGGACTCGCGCTCGATCGAAATCGCGCGGCCGGTTTCGTAGCGCGCCTTCTGCCGGTACCGTTCGTAGACAACGCGCTCGCCCGGAAGAGCGCCTTCGATGAAGACCACTTTGCCGTCCCGGTGCGAAACGCCCCGGCCTTCCTGGTCGAGCGACTCGATTTCGACTTCGAAGCGTTCCCCGCTCACCAGTGGCCTGTAACAGTCGATTCGGAAGGGAAAGGCGTGTCTGGGCGAGCCCGCATTGAACAAATGAGCGCGAAGCGAGCCGCGTCGCGTAGCCAACGCATACGCGCAAGGCGAGCGACAAAGCAGTCGGCCGCCCAGACGCCCAAGGCACTTTCGACTTGGTTGTTACAGGCCACTAAAGAACCGCAGCGGGCCATGCATCGAGATACTCGCGCCAGTGCGAGGCGGACAACCCTTGCAGCGAATCACGCACCAGCGCCTCTTCGGCTGCAAGTTGCAGGTCGTCCAACACGCCGCGCATTTTCTGAAAACGGTTGAACAACAAATAGGTGTTGACGACGTCCGTTTCGCAATAACTTCTGATCTTCTCGATCTGCCCGTCGCGGTAGGCCTGCCACACCTGGCTACCGTCCATGCCCAGCTTGCCGGGATAGCCGGCCAACTTCGATAGAACGTCGAGCGGCGCACTGGCGCGCGATTGATACATCGCGAGTACGTCCATCAGGTCGATATGGCGCGTGTGATAGCGGCCGATGTAATTGTTGTAGCGAAAGTCGGGATCGTCCGCGCCAAGCTCCCAGTAGCGCGCTGCCGGAACACGGGCAAGAAGACCTCGATAGTGAAGCACCGGAAGGTCAAAACAACTACCGTTCCAACTGACGAGCTGCGGCGTGTGCCGATCGATCATTCCAAAGAAACTCTGAATCAACGTCGCCTCGGAGTCGCCGGCGCCACCGATCGAACCGACTCTGAATCCCGCGTCGTTGCGTAGCACGCAGGAGATCGCAACGATTCGCTGCAGGTATAGCGGCAGAAATTCACCGCTGCTTTTGCCGCGGCGCTCCTCGAACGCGCACTCGGCAACTTCCGCATCGGCCAAATCGCGCCATTCGGCACGCAGGCGCCGCAGCCCCGCGACGTCGGGGATCGTCTCGATATCAAAGACCAGAACCGGCGTCACTATCAGCCCGCTGGACTATCGCGCCGGCAGATACTTAAGCGGATCGACCGGCTTGCCCTGATGGCGAATCTCAAAATGCAACTTCGGGCGCTCGGCATCAGAGCGCCCAAGTTCGGCGATCGCCTGTCCACGCTTGACCGATTGCTTTTCAGCGACCAACACCTTGCGGTTGTGTGCGTACGCGGTGATGAAGTCATCGCTATGGCGCACGATCACCAGATTGCCATAGCCGCGTACTGCGCTGCCCACGTAGACGACTTCGCCATCGGCTGCGGCCTGCACCGGCGCGCCTTCGTTGCCGGCGATATCGATCCCCTTGTTGCGCGGATCGTCGAAGGTTTCGATGACCTTGCCGGGAGTCGGCCAAATCCATGGCAGCGATGCCGACGGAGCGCGCGACGGCTCGGGCGAAGCTGCTACCGGAGGCGCGGGTGGCGACGCAGGCGGTGCGCCGGCTGGTGGCGCAACGGCAGATGGCAACGGCGCGGGCGCGCCCGGTACCGACACGCCCGGCGGCGGCAGCGGACGAACCTCAGCCTGACCGCTGCCGGTAATAGGGCTGACGGCGGCTACGCTCGCGGGTGGTGTGACTTGCAGCGTCTGTCCCGGAATCAGCACATCTGATTCAGCAACACCGTTCCAGCGCGCGAGTTCTTTCGGATCTACGCCGAATGCCAGTGCAACGTTCTGCAGCGTATCGCCTCGCTGCGCAACGTAGATGCCGTCTTTGGCCACGCGCGAAGCGGCGGGCGTGGCAGTCGGCGCGGTCGCGACCACGGGGCTGCGTCCTGAACGATCAACCACCGGTGCCGGCCGCTGGCTCGCACATGCCGCGAGAGCCAGCATGGGTAGCAGCGAGCACCACTTGACGATCAACTTGCTATTCATCTAAGCCCTCAGGCGATGCCGCCTCGCAACGGTACGAAGCGTACCGGCTCCTTGCGACTTTTTTGTACGCCTCCACTCGCATCCTTGATTGCGATCGTCAACTGTTGATTCCAAGTACCTAACGGCGCCACGATGCGGCCTCCGACTTTCAACTGTTCTATCCAAGCCGGCGGAATTTCGTCACCGGCCGCAGCGACAACGATGGACTCGTACGGCGCAGCCGTGGGTACGCCCAGTGCACCGTCTCCTAGGATCAGCCGGACATTGGACAAGCGCAGCGGCCTCAGGTTTTCGCGCGCCTTCTCGTGCAACGCGCGCAAGCGCTCGACGCTTACGACTTCACCGAAGAGCTGCGCCAGCACCGCCGCCGCGTAGCCGCATCCGGTACCGACTTCGAGCACTCGTGCAGCGCGCGCGTCGCCCAGCTCTTCAAGCGCGAGCTCCGCAGTGCGCGCGACGATATAGGGCTGCGAAATCGTCTGCCCATGACCGATCGGTAGCGCAGTGTCTTCGTACGCGCGACTGGCGAGCGCTTCATCGACGAACAAATGCCTCGGTACGTTGCGCAACGCTTCGAGCACGCGCGAATCGCGAACGCCAAGTTCGCGAACGCGCTCGACCATTCGATCGCGCACGCGCGCGGACACCAGTCCGCTCGGATTCTGATCGCCGGACCCGCCATGAAGGTTCGAGCGCGTCATCGATCGGATACGGCGCCAAGCCAATCGCTGACGATCTTCAGTTGATCGTTGTGCGTGAGGTCGATCTGCAGCGGCGTGACCGACACGTAGCCCGATGCCGTCGCATGAAAGTCGGTACCCGGCCCGCCTTCGCGCGCGGGGCCCGCGGCCCCGATCCAGTAAATCGGTTCACCGCGTGGATTCATCATGCGCACCACCGGCTCGGATGGATGGCGCTTGCCCAAGCGCGTGCCGACGATACCTTTGATCTGATCGCGCGGCACACTCGGCACGTTGACGTTCAACAGAAAAGGCTTGGCGATTGGCCTGCTGATATAGCGCTCGACGAGTTCGCGGGCAACGTCTGCCGCCACATCGAGGTGCTCGAAGCCGCGGTCGAGCAACGAAAACGCGATGGCCGGCACCCCGAACAAATAACCTTCCATCGCCGCCGCAACGGTGCCGGAGTAGATGGTGTCATCGCCCATGTTCTGACCGTTGTTGATCCCCGAAACGATCAGGTCCGGCATCTGATCCAGCAGCCCGGTCAATGCGATATGCACGCAGTCGCTCGGTGTGCCATTGATGAACGTAAATCCATTTTCGGCCTGACTGATCGTCAGCGGCCGGTGCAACGTCAGCGAGTTGCTGGCTCCGCTGCTGTTTTGTTCGGGCGCGACCACGGTCACGTCACCCAGCGGTCGCATCGCATCCGCCAGCGCAATCAAGCCAGGGGCTAGGTAGCCGTCATCGTTGGAGACAAGGATGCGCATCTAGAAATAAAGTAGCCGGCGTTCGCAACGCGAACACCGGCTTTCTGAGTCACCAATACCCTTGGTCGGGGCGGCGAGATTCGAACTCGCGGCCCCTTGCCCCCCAGGCAAGTGCGCTACCAGGCTGCGCTACGCCCCGAAGCCGCGCAGTATATCCGCACGCGTTTTATCTGCTGCCACTCCGCAGCAGCTTCCGAATTGCGGCGAGTTCCGTGTGCAGCGCTGCGATATCCACGGCCTTGACGTGCTTGCCGTCGCCGTTTAACGCAGCCGGGTCATTTGCAGCGACCACGCCGGCGCGTGGTGAAGCGCGCTCGCCTTGATCGTGAGCGTCGAGGCGATTGCGGGCTCCGCTGATGGTGAAGCCTTGCTCGTACAGCAACTCGCGGATTCTGCGAATCAGCAGAACTTCATGGTGCTGGTAATAACGACGGTTGCCACGCCGCTTAACCGGTCGCAACTGTGTGAACTCCTGCTCCCAGTAGCGCAGCACGTGCGGCTTGACGCCGCACAAGTCACTCACTTCACCGATCGTGAAGTAGCGCTTGGCGGGAATCGATGGCAGTTGGATCGGAGCTTCGTGGCGCTGCATGGGTCAAGCGCAGAGAAGTCGAGGTTTGGAGTTCTACGCGGTCAGCGGTGCGGTCAAATCATGTTGGCAGCTGTAGCGACGGCGGCTTTCAGCTTTTGGCTGGCATGAAAAGTCACGACACGGCGGGCAGTTATCGCGATCTCTTCACCTGTTTTCGGGTTTCGCCCAGGACGTTGCGGCTTGTCGCGTAGCTGGAAATTCCCAAAGCCGGAGAGCTTCACCGATTCACCCCGCTCGAGCGCCTGCCGGATCTCATCGAAGAATCCGTCGACCATGTCCTTCGCTTCACGTTTGTTCAGCCCGAGGCGATCAAATAATGTCTCGGCCAGTTCCGCCTTCGTCATGGTCTTCGGCGTGCGATCGGCGGAGTGCATCGCGCCCGCCGTGCGGGGCAGGTCTGGAAACTTAAAGTCGGCTGTGGGCATATGCGCGTTGGGGCGGGTAATTTTGCGTGCTCGTTTTTATTGACGTAGCCGCGCGCCAAATTGCTGCTCGAGCACCTCAAGTACTGCTTTAACTGTGGCGTCGGCGTCGGCATCGGTCACGGGACGCTCAGTATCTTGGAGAACCAACCGGAACGCAAGACTTTTCTCGTTATTTAACAACACGTTAGCGCTCGCTTCCGCGACTTTGCTTGAATTGGGCGGGATACGGTAGACGTCGAACACGAGGAACTCCCTCAGCACCGACAGACGCCGCTCTGAAACCGACCGTGTCAGCACCGCGTCGAGCATCGCCTGGACCGGGACCGAGTCCAAGACCGTCACCGAAATATCGCGCTGGACCGCCTGAAAGCGCGCCAGCTCACGATGCCGCGGTAGCGCGCGTACGAGCAACGGTCCAAGGTCAAGCTCGAAGACGATGGGCGCCTTCGGCAATTCATATTGCTGCTGCAGACGCGGGTGAAGCTG
>JBDTQZ010000025.1:0-9447 GCA_039931935.1 Burkholderiaceae bacterium
ACCGACCCGCGCGCTCCCGTGCGCACAAACACGGTCGCAATCGTCGTCCGTAACTTCGTAACCGGCATCGCGCGCATCACGCTAATCACGCCCGAGCCCGCGGGTCCACCACTGACCGCGGTTGGCGAAGGTCAATCGTATCCGGTAATCGCCGAAGGCGAATCCAGCTTCGACGCGATCGCCGGCAAGGTCGGCCGCATCGGCGATATTGCCGCAGAGACGCTCGAGAACATCAATCTGCTGTTGACCGCGGAAAATCGCGTTGCCGTGACATCGTCATTGGCCAACATCAAGGAGCTAACGGCCGGACTCAATCAACGCATGAAAGATCTCGATAGGACGTTGGTCACGATGAACTCGGCCGCGATCGAAGTCGGACGTGCTGGAACCCGGTTTGCACAGTTAGCCGAAACCACGGGTAGTCAGCTTCCTCCGGCGATCAAGCAAGCCGACCAGACGTTGAAAGACGTTTCAACCGCTGCCATCGCGCTCGAGAAGCAGACGTTCGCGCTCTCGCGCAACCTATCGGAAGTAGCATCGTCGACGGACGAACAGTTCACCGTCGCGGTGATCGAGCTGCGGGCCACCGTTGAAGCAATGACACGCCTGCTTGACCAATTGCGTGACCCGCGCGCCGCTCTGCTCGGTCCCGGTAAAACGCAGCGAGGGCCGGGTGAATAGGCTTAACTTGCGTCGCGTGCTCGTTGCATGCATGGGAGCATCCGTAGCGGGCTGCTTCAGCATCGATCTCGGTGGCGAAGGCACTGCGCTCGCGCAGTACCGCCTCGAGGATCTGTCTCCGAAGGTGCAGGCGCGGGCGGCGCCGATCGACCGCCGATTGCTGATATCCACGCTGCCGTCCGAGTCGATCGGAGATACTTATTCGATGGCCTACACGAGGGCCGCGCAACAGCGTCAGTTCTATCAATTTGCAAGCTGGACCGATCGCCCGTCCGAACGCGTCGTGTACCTGTTGACCCAACGCATCGAAGCGCGCCAGATATTCGAATCGGTTGCACGCCTCGGTAGCGGCGTCGGGGGAGGATTGATCTTGAATGTGGGCGTCAACGAAATCGTCCACGATGTCGGCACGGGTACTGCGCGAATCGAAGTGACAGCAGAGCTGATCGAACGTCGCGGACGCAATCTGGTCGAGCGCAAACGCTTCACGGCTTCGGCGCCGGTAACCCAGGAGAACGCGCCGTCCGCCGTCGCCGCGCTGAGCCGCGCGTTAACCACATTGCTCGATGAGCTCGTGCCCTGGCTCGAGCGGACCGCTGAAGCGCTGCCGCCGCCCGAACCCCGCCCTTCCCGCGACCGCAAGAGTTGATTCATGCGAGATCCAGACAAGCCCTCATCGGCTCGCAATGTTCTCGGCAGCGAACTGACCGGCTGTTGCGATTCGCCCGCCACGGGTTTTTATCGCGACGGCTACTGTCACACCGGGCCGCAAGATATCGGTTCGCACACCGTATGTGTCGAGCTCACGCGCGAGTTCCTCGACTTCTCGGTTCAGCGCGGCAACGATCTGGTCACGCCACACCCCGAGTTCGATTTTCCGGGACTAAAGCCGGGCGACCGTTGGTGTATTTGCGTTGCACGCTGGAGGGAAGCATTCGAAGCGGGCGCAGCGCCGCAGGTCATGCTGACAGCCACTCACGAAAAAGCACTCGAAGTCGTGACGATCGATCAACTAAAGCGGCACGCGGCGGATCTTCAATAGAAACAATTCAATCATGCACGCTAGGGTGTCACGCGCCTGAATGCATCACCAACTGACGCAGCGCCCGCGCGTCGTCCAGAGCATGATGACGACGCAGATTCAGCTGCTTGGTCGCGTCGTCCATCTCTTCATACGAAATCGGCACACGCTTCCAGTCGATCCCGCTTGGCAGGTCTTCACGGCCGAGCAACTCGGTCAGTGCCCAGCGGTCGTAGCCTGAGTCGCTGACTATCGTCGTCGGCGCACGTCCGGCGCGCTCGTCGAGCCACGCGGAAAATGCTTCGGCTGCGAGTGGCAGCGGCACCGCGTCGCCGTCAAGCAACGGCACCACAATCTCTCTGACGAACTCGCTGGAGCGTTCGCGATTCCAGCCGAGCACCTCGGCGTAGAACGCCGTCGAGTCCGTTGCCACGGCGCCGATGCTAATCAGCTCCGGCGTCTGCAAACTCGTGAACTCGCTATCCAGAAATACGTAGATGCGAGCCGGGTCTGGCGCCATCGTCGCCGCCGGCACCGGCAGAATGCGAAAAAGCAGCACTTCGTCCGAATAGTCGCTCGGCGGCAGACCAAGTTTCTCGATCACTTCCACCGACGGCAAATCGGTTTCGCGAAATCCGGCGCGGCGCATTGCGCGTAGTGCCCTTACATTGCGGCGTGACGGCCGTACGAGGAAACGGTTCACCCCATAGTTGGTTTGCATCCAATCGGCCAACAGCACCAGTGCCTCAGAGCCGAGGCCCCGGCTGGTCCAACGCTTCTCGGCCAGCCAGATGTCGAGCTCGACGACGTCGTTTAGCAGATCGATGGGACCGTGCGATACGCAGCCGATCTCGTCGCCGCCGGCAACAATGAGGAACATGCGGCCTGCATACGGCCGTGTGCCGTCGAAATAGGCATTGACATACTCGGCCGAAAATTCATCGAGGGTCGGCACCGGTCGCTCTGGATAAAACGGCACCCCCATCGTGTTCGTCAACAGATCCGACTGCGTCAGCCACTCGTAGATGCGCGGCCGGTCGAGCAGCTTCGCGCGGCGCAATGAGAGACGGGATCCGACCGCAACCGTCACGCGCTCGATCCCCTACGCACAAGATGCTGATGAAGCGGACTGAGCATCGCAGCACCGAGGCGCGCACTACGGGCGCCGCTCCATCCGAATCGAGGATCGGGCGCGTTGGCGTTGTCCTTGAACGGCATCTCGAGCGTCAGCGATAGGCAACCGAAGGTATGGCCGGCGTACTTCGACGCCAGCTTCAGCATGTCGTCCTTGTACTTGCTGGCGTGATAACCGTGCTCGCTTTGGAAATCCGAATTCGCTGCACGAAAGGCGACGGCAAAAGCGTCCTGCTCGGCGGCTTGTCGCGAGGTGAAATTGGGTAGCATCTCGCAACCCGCCACAAACACGTACGGCAGATTCTCGTCTCCGTGGATGTCGAAGAATGCATCGCAACCGGTCGCATGCATCGCATCTCGCACGCACTTCACTTCCGGGCTGCGCTCGGCCGACGGTTCGAGCCATTCGCGATTCAAATTGGCGCCGGCCGCATTGGTGCGCAGATTGCCGAGTACAGAGCCGTCCGGATTCATGTTGGGAACGATGTAAAAAGTGGCCGCGTTACGCAGTGCTTGCGCCCACGCATCAACGCTGTCGAGCAGTCGCTGCAACATCCCGTCGACAAACCATTCGGCCATGGTTTCGCCAGGATGCTGGCGCGCGATGATCCAAACCGGTCGCGTGCCGTGGCCAATAGCAAGTGCATCGATGTCACGTCCTTGAATGCTGGCGCCGAGCCGTCGCAGCCGCGCGCCGCGTGAGATGCAGTCTGCCAACAGCGCCAAATGACGTTCCCACGAATACGGCTCGAAATAAGAGATATACGAGGGGCCGGGTGCGGACGGTAGGCTGATTGTCAGAACTTGGTCGTCATAGCGTGTAGGGATTCGCTCCCATTCCCGGCGGTTCCAGCTTGCCACCGCGCGGTAGTCGCGCCACCCGTCCGGATAGGTCGTGACGCCTGCATTGACGATTCTCAGCTCTGCGCCAGTGTCCTCTGCACCGCTGACCCGAAAATGGAACCACTGCAGGAACTCGCTCGGTTGGCCACCCACGGTGACGTCGCGGCGAATCGCGAGATCGGCGCGCGCGCCATCACACGCAATCACTTCGATCGCGCCGCTGTCAAAGGCTTGGCTTACCTCCATTTCGATGACGCCGATCAAACGATTCGGCAGGCCTCATCGAAGTCCAGCCGCGGCGAGCGTGGAAAGAGCTTGCTTCCATCGCCGTGACCGAGGCTGCAGACGAAGTTCACCTTCAGGTTGCTGCCGGCAAAAAAAGCGGCGTTCACCTTGTCTGCATCGAATCCGGACATCGGGCCGCAGTCGAGGCCGAGCGCGCGCGCCGCGATGATGAAGTACGCACCCTGCAGCGAGCTGTTACGAAGCGCAGTCTCCCAGATGAGCGTGGGCTTACCAGCGAACCATGAGCGCGCAGCCTGATTGTGAGGAAAAAGGCGCGGCAGTTTTTCGTAGAACTCGAGATCCATCGCCAGAATGGCCGTCACCGGCGCCACGCGGGTCTTGGCCTGATTGTTCTCGCTCATGCACGCGACGAGCCGCTCTTTTGCCTCCTCAGACTGCACGAACACAATGCGCAGCGGCGAGCAGTTCGCGCTGGTCGGACCGAACTTCATCACCTCCCATACCTCGCGCAACATAGACTCCGGCACGGGCGTGGGTAGCCATACGTTGTGCGTCCGCGCGTTGCGAAAAATCCGATCGAGCTCGTCGGCGTCGAGTCGTTTCTGTTCGTGCGTAGTCATGGCAAGGTCGCGCAAAAGTATAGTTACCAGCCCTTATGCGCCCGATTCAGACTCCCAGCAAGCTGCCTCGCGTAGGTACCACCATTTTCACGGTGATGTCACAACTCGCGGCCAAGCATGGCGCCGTGAATCTGGGCCAGGGCTTTCCAGACTTCGATTGCGATCCGCGCTTGCAGAAGCGTCTGACGGACGCTATGCGAGCCGGACATAACCAGTACGCCCCAATGACGGGTTTGCCCGAGCTTCGCGAAGGTATTGCTAGCAAGAATCACGCGCTCTATGGGCATCGGCACGATCCGGATGCGGAAATAACGATCACGGCAGGGGCCACGCAGGCGTTAATGGCAACGATCGTCGCTCTGCTACCCGCCGGCGATGAAGCTATCGTGCTGGAGCCGGCGTACGACAGCTATGCGCCGGCCATCGCGCTGGCCGGAGGCCGTCCGGTGTTCGTGCCGCTCGATCACGCCCAAGGCTATGGGCCGGATTGGGACGCAGTGCGCGCTGCGGTGACGAACAAGACGCGGCTCATTCTGATCAATTTCCCTCACAACCCGACCGGGCGCACTTTGAGGGACCCTGATATTCGCGCGCTGGAGCGAATCGTCGATCAGACCGGTGTGGTGGTTATTTCAGACGAGGTGTACGAGCACGTTGTATTCGACGGCACGCAACACTGCTCCGTCATGCGCTCGCAGACGCTGGCGGCACGCAGCGTCGTCATCTCCAGCTTCGGGAAGACCTTTCATACGACCGGTTGGAAAGTCGGATACGCGTGCGCACCCGCTGCGTTATCCGCCGAGATTCGAAAGGTGCATCAGTTCATGGTGTTCGCGGTCAACACGCCGGCCCAATACGCGTTTGCTCGACATTTGACAGATCCGCACCCTTACCTCGATTTGCCGCAGTTCTATCAAGCGAAACGCGACTTGTTTGTCGCCGGCCTGGCCCGTACGCCGTTTCGCGCCCTCGCATGCGAGGGCACTTACTTCGTGCTCGCCGACTATTCACAAATATCGGATCTGACGGAAGTGGAGTTTGCGACGAAGCTAGTTGTAGAACATGGCGTCGCGTCGATTCCGGTGTCCGTGTTCTACGACGTTCCTGTTGATCATCAGGTCGTACGCTTTTGCTTCGCCAAGAAAGACAGCACGCTGCAGCAAGCGCTCGCGCGCCTGTCGGCGCTGTGAGTTTTATTGCAGCGGATTTTTCAGCAGATTGGCAAAAGGCACCGGCATCACTTCAATGCCTTCGTCTTTCAAATCGGTCGCTTCTTCCTTCGACGCCAGACCGCGAATCGATCGCTTGGGTGCCTCGTCGTAATGAATGCGGCGCGCTTCCTCCGGGAAGCGCTCGCCGACGTCTTCGCTGTTGACTGCAATATGTCTTGCGATTTGCAGCATCATCGAGCGCATCGATTGATCATTCGGCATCGCCACCGGTTCCTTGACAGGAGATTCGGCTGCTTCATGCGACCCCAGATTGAGGCGCGGTGCCGACAACAGCTTCCGCACGTCGGTACTCGCGCACACTGGGCACTCGAGCATGCCGACAGCAAGTTGGCGATCGAAATCCTCGGCCGAAGCAAACCAGCCTTCAAACGGGTGCTCCTGGTCGCAAGAAAGATTGAATACTTTCATCGTGCTCTGAGATGGATGGCCGGCATTGAACTGGCGTGGCTACTTTCGCTGTCGGCGCATTCTAGGTCAAGAGGCACAACGGCCTAGACCGATAAGACGACTACAGGCGCTACCATCCCGCTCCGGTTGCCCGGGTGGCGAAATTGGTAGACGCACAGGACTTAAAATCCTGGGCCGAAAGGCGTGTGGGTTCGATTCCCGCCCCGGGCACCAGCGATTGTGCAAGATCGCATATCAGGCTCGCTTGCCGGCTTCGCGCGCGGCCCAGAAATCAGGCGCCCGCTTTTCCAGAAAAGCTGTTGCACCTTCCTGTTGTTCGTACTTCCAGAACTCGGGCGTGATCATGTATCGGCGCAGCTCATCACCCTGACCAAGCAACGCGTTGTATTCCTCGACGAACGACGCCTTTAGGATTTTCATGCAAGTCGGAGACAGTGCGAGGATTTCCTTGCACCACTGGTCGACCTCCTGATCGAGCTGCTCATGCGGCACGACCGTGTTGACAAGGCCCATTTCCAGTGCCTCCTTGGCGGTATATCGGCGGCACAGCATCCAGATCTCGCGCGCTTTTTTTGCACCGGCGACGCGTGTCAGATAACTGACCATCGCGCCGCACGCCGGACTCCCGACTCTGGGTCCGTTCTGCCCGAAGATCGCCTGCTCGGAAGCAATCGTCAGATCACAGAAGTACGCCATGTGATGTCCGCCGCCGATCGCGTAGCCATTCACGCGCGCGATCGTCGGCTTTAAGCAGCGCGAGAGGGTGACGTGAAACAAATAGGGCTCAAGGATCTGCCGCTCCAGCCCGCCTTCCTTTTCCCAGTTGACATCGCCGCCGGCGGAGAACGCACGATCGCCCGCACCGGTCAGTACGACCACGCCGATGTCGTCGTCCGCTCCCGCAGTCTCCACCGCGAGGGTGAGCTCCTTCAGCGTATCGCCCGTGAAGGCGTTCAGCTGTTTGGGACGGTTGATCGTGATGCGGGCTACGTGATCCCGCGCTTCATAGATGATGTCGTTGTATTCCACGTGACCTCCTCAGCGCTAGAGGCTGAGATTGAACAGGCGGTGGAGGCGGGGGTCGGAATCGAACCGGCGTACACGGATTTGCAGTCCGCTGCATGGCCACTCTGCCACCCCGCCATAATCTCAATTCAAAAAAGGGAAGCACGGTGGCTTCCCTCCTCATCAAAAACTTGGAGCGGGAGACGAGTCTCGAACTCGCGACCTCAACCTTGGCAAGGTTGCGCTCTACCAACTGAGCTACTCCCGCGCGAGGCCGCGAAGTATAGCGAAACTGCCCATGCCTTCACCGCCGTTCGTTCAGATGCGGCCATGCAAGCCTCAAATAGATCAGCATCGAATAAACCGTCAACACCGCGGCGACATAAACCAGCAGGGTGCCGATCAGTTGCAGATCAATGACTCCGAACAGGGGATCATGAAATAGCAGCATCGGAATCGCAGTCATCTGCGCGATCGTCTTGATTCTGCCCATCGAATTGACAGCAACGCTGCTCGACTTGCCGATCCTTGCCATCCATTCGCGCAGCGCCGACACGGTGATTTCGCGACCGATAATGACAAGCGCAACCAGCGAGTCCACCCGGCCGAGCGCGATCAAAACGATCAATGCGGCACTGACCATCAGCTTGTCGGCGACCGGATCCAGAAATTCGCCGAGCTTGCTGACAGCACCGTACCTGCGCGCGAGATACCCGTCGAGCGCGTCGGTAATTGCGGCCAGGATGAATAGCCAGCATGCCGCCACATTTTTCCAGTGTGGAACCAGCCACGCATCGGGCAGGTAGTAAATGCCAACGACAAGCGGGATCATCGCGATGCGCGCCCAGGTCAGCGCCATCGGCAGGTTGAAAGTGATCGCGCGGCTAGTGGGAGGGCTGGCCATGCAACTGTGCGTAAATGCGTTCGGCCAGCTTACGTGAAACGCCTTCGACGTTTGCAATGTCATCGATCGACGCGGATGCAAGCCCACGCATACCGCCGAACCGGGCCAGAAGCTTTTGCCGGCGCTTCGGGCCGATGCCTTCCATGCCTTCGAGCTGCGACGTGTTGCGGGTCTTCGCACGTCGCGCCCTCATTCCGGTAATTGCGAAGCGATGCGCTTCATCGCGAATTTGCGCAATCAACATCAGCGCTTGGGACTCGCGGCCAAGCACAAGCGGTGGTCGTTGATCGGGGAACACGAGTTCTTCGAGCCCCACCTTGCGCTCGTCGCCCTTGGCAACACCGAGCAGCACCGACGGATCGAGCCCTAGTTCGACAAACACCTGCTGCGCCACCGTCACCTGTCCCTTGCCACCATCGACCAGCACCAGATGCGGCAATCGGCTTTCGCCGCGCGCCACCGGGGAGAAACGCCGCGTCAGCACTTGTCGCATCGCTGCATAGTCGTCGCCCGCTTCGACGCCTTCGATGTTGTAGCGGCGGTACTCGGATGGGCGCATCTTGTGCTCTGCGTACACGACGCACGATGCCTGCGTAGCCTCGCCCGAGGTGTGACTGACGTCAAAACATTCCACTCGCAGTTTGTCCGCATCCTCTTCCCCGAGCTCGAGCCCGAGTGCATCGATCAACGCACGCGTCCGGGCAATTTGAGAACCTTCTTCGGCCAACCGACGCGCGAGCGCCAAGCGCGCGTTGGCCTCCGCCATCTCAAGCCAACGCCGCCGCTGCTCCTGCGGATGACGTACCAGCTGCACGCGCCGGCCGCCCGCTTCAGACAGCATCGCCCCTAGCTCTTCTACATCGACGTCGGCATTGACGACCAGCGTTGGCGGCGCCGGTTGCGTCAGATAGTGCTGCGATATGAAGGCTTCCAGAATCTCCGCGGGCCCCATGCCGCCACCGCTGCGCGCGGGAAAATTGGGCTTGTCGCCAAGGTGCCTGCCCCCACGAATCATTGCCAGATTCACGCACGCGCACGCGCCTTCGGTGACAACCGCCAAAACGTCTGCATCGGCATCGGAGCCGGTCGTATCGACGGCTTGCTGATGCAGCACCTTCGCCAGCGCACCCATCTGGTCACGCACCGCTGCCGCCTGCTCGAACTTCAGCTCAATCGACAGCTGGTGCATGCGTGCCTCAAGCTCGCTCATGATTTCGTCGGTGTGGCCGCGAAGGAAGCGCACGGCACGATCGATGTCCTGCGCATACGTGTCGGGGTCTATCAGGTTCACGCAGGGGGCGCTGCAGCGCTGTATCTGATGCAGCAGGCACGGCCGCGAGCGATTGGCGAACA